>JALSQH010000254.1 GCA_026985515.1 bacterium | reverse complement strand
GTACCGTCAGAGTTGAGGATACTCTCTCCAAACTCCTCCACAATCCTCCTGTAAACCTGTTTTCCCGGCCTCTGCAACTCATGAACTATCTCATCCAGATCAATTACAGGTACACCCTTTTCCCTGAAGAACCCGGCAACACTGCTCTTTCCCGTACCTATTCCACCAGTCAGTCCAATTACCTTCATGTAACCAAAATGGGGGGTACACCCCCCCTTTTTATTTCTGAGGCACCGTCTTCTCGAAGCTGTGTGATATGATCACAAACTCAACTCTTCTGTTCTTTGCTCTGCCTTCAGGTGTTGTATTGGGAGCAATGGGTCTGCTTTCACCGTAACCTACCGCTTCAAGTCTTGAAGGATCAATGCCCTTGGATATAAGGTAATTCCTGACGGCATTGGCTCTCTTCTGAGATAACCTCAGATTGTATGATGCCGGTCCAACACTATCTGTGTGGCCTTCAATCCTGATCCGGAGGCCGGGATTGTCCTTGAGGACCTGGGCTATCTCATCCAGCACAGGGAAGGACTCGGGTCTTATGATGGCTTTCCCTGTTTCAAAGTAAATCTTTTGTTTGATAACAATCTTCTTCTTTGTAACCTTAATCAACTTGTATGGCTCAAGCTCAAAATTGACAACAACTGTCTGACCCGGTTTCACCTCAATTTCTTTCGTCTGAGCCTTGTAATTCAGAGCACTGGCTTTAATTGTCAATTTCTTTGCCGGCACCTTGACCACAAATGCCCCCGTATCTGGATCAGTTGTTACATTTGGTATAGTTTCTCCGGGGAATGTGATGACAGCCTGTATACCCTTCTTCTTATCTTTTGAAATTACTCTTCCCTTTACAATTCCAAAAGCCTGAGCCGGTTCAAGGACAAAATTGGCAGGAGTTGTCTTTCCAACCTGAACAACAACCTGCATTGTCTTTGGCTTGTATCCAGTTACCACTGCCATCGCCTGATATGTACCAGCAGGCAGCTGAATAGAATATGTACCGGTGGATGGATCAGTTGGAGCCCTCTGGGTAACAGGACCTGTAAATACCACGACACCTGCGAGAGGCTTGCCATTTACAGAGGTAACTGTACCGGATACCTTTCCGGCAGATTGTATCTTCTTCAGAATAATGTTGAGGGTGACAACCTTTCCAGCTGGAATCGTTACCTGTGCCGTGTAGGTTCCATAACCTCTGCTTTCCACCTTAATGTTATACCTTCCTGCAGGGAGAGAAGCAGAATACTTGCCTGTCAGTGGATCGCTGGTAATCCTCACATTTTTCTTTCCAAAGAGTGAAATTACAGCTGGCACTCCTTCTCTACTTTCATTAACCACCATTCCCTGCAATTTACCGTAGGCAGGTCTCATCTTTATTATGTACTTTTTGGTCGTTCTTTTAACAACCCGTAATTTTACCTTTTTTGTTACCATTCCTTCCGACTTTACTGTCACGATGTATGTACCCTCAAGGAGATTAAGGGAGACAGTCCCGGTATCGGGATCAGTGGTCTCCTTCGCCACCTCTTCTCCATTTCTGGTAAAGATCAGCTCAGCAAGAAGTGGCTTGCCTTCTGCGGATACAACTTTTACTATGACCTTACCAGTTTTAACAGAGGTTTTAAGATAGAAAACAACAGGAACCCTTCTGAGAGGCTTAACTCTGACTGTTTCGCTCTCAGGTTTATATCCCTCTTTCTCAACTTTTACCTCTACGAGTCCCTTCTTGAATTTGTATGAATAAAAGTGACCCTCTTTATCGGTGTAAAGTGCAGTGAGATTTCTTCCTGGAAATGTTACAATTGCACCCTCAAGCGGTTTCTTGGTTTCCGCATCATAGACAGTTCCCACAATAATACCTTCTTTTGGAAGCTGTGGTCTCGGTGGCTGAAAGGCGTAACCAATCTGTGCAATAAACTGCCATGGAGGCATAATTTCCTCAAGCTGACCTGTTCCATAATCCCATCCTTTACCAAAACCAAGAAGCTGCGAACTCAGATCCACTGCAAAATCAAGATATGAACCTCTGTAGGGGAAGAATCTCACACCGGGTGTTATCCTCTGGGGATTCTGACTATAAGCTCTTCTCGGTTTTACAGTTTCTGAACCTGGATATCTGGAATTGTTAAGATTGAAGTACTGTTCAGTGGTATATTCAAGGAAAAGCTCAAAATACTTCTGCGGGAATTCAAATCCAAGTCCCCACAGAAATGTATCATCATCGTAGGGGATACCAAGAGCTGCTTCCAGATTTGGATCTGTGGATATATTCTCAGCAATTCTGGCAGCATTGTCGAGGAAATAACCAAGGTTCAGGTGAATCCTCAGCGGTACGGGATTCTCTTTCCTGGAAAGGTCAAAGGTGAAAAGCATCTCTGAACCATAGGAAAAGGTCTTGAAATCGGGTCCTATTTCAGAAACTTTTGAATAAACTTTGAAAATCGGAAGTATAGAAAAGGAGAAAACGGTGGGCGCATCATAACCCAGCTTTAATCCAAAAGTCAGGTCTCCATTTGATTGAACCAGCCTCGAGGATTGAAGAACACCACCGGAGTAGAGAGTATTTTCATAATAATGGGAACTGCTCATCACATTGAGAAAAAAGTACATGAAATTGGTAATGGCAATCCCGAAACCTGACGAAGTCTCCAGCCTCTTGTGCTTCATTCCCTCGCCAAGGTAATTATTGGCACTCCAGAATTTTATATTTCCATTTATGTAAAATGAACCCGGGTAAGGGGTGTATGCAGAGAAAATTCTCAGAATTCCAAAATCACCATAAAGATTTGAACCTGTATAGTAGGGCAGAGCCTCACCTTTATAAAATTTTACAGGGGATTCACTCTCCTCCTCTCCCTCTCCCAGCTGGGGACCAGGTGGATTCTGAGGACCAGTTAATTCAGTGGTTGTCTGAACAGGATTTTCTTCTGCGAAGATGGGAAAAGCAGTTATCAGGCCAAGAACTCCAATTATCAGGAAAATTTTCCAGCGACCAAAAAGTGCAGACATACTATTTTCCCCCTTTTACTGTAACTCTATATACTATACAGTAAAAACCCTTCAGATGTCAAGAAAAAGATAGTGTATATTCTCAAAGGATTATTCTGTTGAGGAGATACACCTGGTGAGGTATAATTTCTCTGGATGATGAAAAAGTTTCTTCTCATTTTATCTCTTCTCATCCTCCCGGCAGGATGTGGGCAGGAGAAAAAACAGGTAAAGAAAGAGAGCAACCTTAGAGAAAAAATATTACCTCCCGTGAAACAACCTGATTCGGGACCAGAGGGGAGCAATTATTTATTCTCCACAATCAGCATAATTGAGGATGGAGAGGGAGCAGGAAAAGTAAAGATTTTCTATCCAGACAATCTCTCCTCTGCTGCTCCAGTGGTTGTTTTCATACATGGTTACACTGCTATTTCCCCTGATTTTTACAGGCTGTGGATTTCCCACATTGTCAGAAAGGGGAATATCATCATTTATCCATATTATCAGACAATGCTGAGTGTTGACATTGAGTCCATGTTCAACAACCTGACTTCCTCAACCACAAGGGCTCTAAAGATCCTTGACAACGAGGATATACCCCACTCCCTCAGAATATGCTTTATGGGACATTCACTTGGAGGTTACTTTTCTGCGGTGATAGCTGGAATGTACAGAAAATTGTCTCTGCCAGAACCTGCATGTATTTTTGCCGTTGAGCCAGGTACGGTTCTGCCCCTGAAAGAGGAAAATTTCAATGGAATTCCCACCAGCACGCTGTTGATCACCCTATCTGCCGAAGATGATTTCGTTGCAGGCTCAATCTACGCAGATAAAATCTTTAATGAAGCAACCAGGATCCCATCTTACAGAAAAACAAGAATTACAATGCTGAGTGATTCTCATGGGGATTATCCTCTCATTGCAGATCACCTCGCTCCCCTCTCTGGAGAAAGTACAACAAATGCCCTTGACTGGTATGGTTTCTGGAAATGGTCAGAAGCACTGATTGAATGCAGTTTCTACGGAGAAAATTGCAATTATATTAATGACACCCCTGAAGCTAGATTTATGGGACTATGGTCAGACGGAACCCCTGTAAAACAACCATTGATTGAGAAATGAAAAAAGTGGTAATTATTGGAGGTGGACCTGCCGGCCTGAGCACCGGAATAACCCTGGTTCTGCTGAAACCTGAATGGAAGGACAGAATTACAATTCTTGAAAAGTACAGATACCCCCGGCATAAACCGTGTGGCGGGATGATCACCCCAGAGGGAGTGAAATTGCTGGAAAAACTCAAATTCAAATACAAGGAGGGGATTCCCTATGATACAGTTACCCTTCGCTTCAGGGATAGAGAAATCACAGTTAAGGGGCGGGAAAGTGGAATAATTGTAAAAAGAGAGAAATTTGATCATAATCTGGCTCAACACGCACTTGATATGGGAATTGAAATTAGAGATAACTGTGAAGTTTTATCAATCATTGAAAAAGAAGAACACTGGGAAGTGGATACCAGATGTGGAAAGTTAGAAGGAGAAATAATTGTTGGAGCAGATGGGATCAGAGGAATAACAAGAAAAATTCTTCCCCTCAAAGGAAAAATAGTACCTCTGCTGGTAGTGAGGACAGATTCGGCAGAAGATGGCAATCCCACATTCACATTTTTTCACAATAAGGGGCAGAGGGGTTATCACTGGACAATACCTTCTGTTGAGACAACTTCAAAGGGGTATTTTTACTTTCAGGGAAGACCTCAAAAAAATTTCATGGAGGGAGCAGCAGAGCATCTCTACTCACCACTCAATCCCCACTGGAAGAAAGGATTAATACTTGTGGGAGAGAGAATTGGAGTTGATCCACTTCTTGGAGAGGGGATAGCACCCGCCATAGAAATGGGAATGCTGGCAGCAAGAGAAATAATATGGAGCACCTCAAGGGGCAGAAGAGATTTTCCCAATTACTACAGTGCGTTATACTCAAGTTTTACAGGGAAAAAATTCAGGTTCAATACCCTTTTATCTTCTCTGATTTACAGCAGATATGGCGAAAAGTGGTTGAAAATGATTTCAGACAAAAAACTTCAAAAAGATCTCTCGCGCCTTTCAGGTTATGGGGAAATATACAGGCATCCTTTTATTTTTATTACGCTTCTCTGGAGAAATATTTCTCAGTTTATCTTTCCCTCAAGGTAATCAAGAACAGTTTTGTAGAGTTCATCCACCATCTCTTCTTCTCTTACCTTTTTATAATACTTCCCCCGGACATAGATAATCCCCACATGCTTCCCACCTGCAAGAGCCACATCTGCCTCCGCAGCCTCACCGGGACCATTGACAACGCATCCCAGGATGGCAACAGTTATGGGTTTCGTTATACTTTTCAATTTTTCTTTCACCTTTTTTGTGAGAGAGATTACATCTATTTCTATTCTGCCACAGGTTGGACAGCTGATTATGTTAACCCCCCTGCTCCTTATCTCCAGGGACTTCAGTATCTCATATCCCACTTCAACTTCTTTCACGGGATCATCTGTCAGAGAGACTCTTATGGTATCCCCAATACCTTCGCTGAGAAGTACCCCAAATGCCACAGCAGTTTTTATGGCTCCCTCAGGAAATGGACCAGCCTCAGTTACTCCAAGATGAATGGGATAATCAATCTTCTTTGAAAGAAGTCGGTTAGCCTCAATGGTATCCTTTACCCTGCTGGACTTTACAGAGACCTTTATCATGGTAAAGTTCATATCTTCAAGCATCTTCACATGCCTCACCGCACTCTCCACCATTGCCTCCGGAGATGGATAGCCATATTTCTCCAGAAGGTCCCTCTCCACAGAACCAGAATTAACTCCCACTCTGATGGGTACTCCATAATCCTTACACGCTCTGACAACTTCCCTGAGACGCTCAATGCCTCCGATATTTCCGGGATTGATCCTGATACCTCCAGCACCTGCCCTGACCGATTCTATTGCAAGCTTGTAGTGAAAATGGATATCTGCAATCACAGGTATGGGGGAAGCTTTAACAATCCTTTTTAGAGCACTGACAGCTTCCATATCTGGAACAGCCACACGAACTATTTCGCAACCTGCCTCATACAATCTGTGAATCTGATCAAGAGTTGCTTTCACATTTCTCGTATCTGTTGATGTCATCGATTGAACCCTCACAGGGGCATCTCCTCCCACAGTAACATCACCCACCCTAATCTGTCGGGTTTTCCTTCTCTCTATCTTCATTGTTCTGTGTCCACAAAACCTTTCTCAGGAATTTTCCAGTGTAGCTCTTATCATTCATGGCAATCTCTTCCGGGGTACCCTCAGCAACAACCATACCTCCTTCTTCACCACCTTCAGGTCCAAGATCTATAATGTAATCAACAGACTTCAGTACATCAAGGTTGTGTTCAATTATGATAACCGTATTACCCGCATCAACCAGTCTCTGAAGTACATCTATCAATTTTTTCACATCATCAAAGTGCAATCCTGTGGTGGGTTCATCAAGGATGTACACGATCCTTCCGGTGCTTCTTCTGAGAAGTTCTCTTCCAAGTTTAATCCTCTGTGCCTCCCCTCCGGAGAAGGTTGTGGATGGCTGGCCAAGTTTTATGTAATCAAGTCCAACATCAGCAAGAAACTGAAGTTTCCTCTTTATCTTCGGGAAATTTGCAAAGAATTCGAGGGCTTCACTTACGGTCATATCAAGGACATCTGCTATACTTTTCCCCTTGAGTTTCACCTCCAGAGTCTCTCTGTTGTATCTCTTTCCCTTGCATTCATCACATACGATATACATATCTGGAAGGAAGTGCATCTCTATTCTCACCACACCTTCCCCTTTACACGCTTCACATCTTCCTCCTCTGACATTAAAACTGAATCTGCTCTTTGTGTATCCCCTTGCCCTTGCTTCAGGCAACATTGCAAAAAGTTCCCTTATGCTGTCAAAAACACCGATATAGGTGGCGGGATTTGATCTGGGTGTTCTTCCTATGGGGGATTGATCAACATTAATCACCTTCTCTACCCATCCCTTTTTTATGGAGATTTCATCCACCTCTTCTGAAGAAAATTTTTCTTCCCTGTAATAGGTAAGTTTTCTTAAAGCAGGATAGAGAAGATCAACAATGAGACTGCTCTTTCCCGACCCTGAAACACCCGTTATTCCCACAAACATTCCCAGAGGAATATCCACATCGATGTTTTTCAGATTATGCGTCCTTGCTCCTCTTATTTTTATGTAACCAGCCGCTTTCTTTCTCCTTCTTGCAGGAAGTGGTATCCTTTTCTTTCCACTCAGATATTGACCCGTGAGAGACCTCTCACATTTCATCACATCATCAATGGTACCTGCAACGACAACTTCACCACCCTTCTCCCCCGCTCCAGGACCAAGATCAACAATGAAATCGGCACTTCTTATGGTGGACTCATCATGCTCCACAACTATTACAGTGTTTCCCAGGTCCCTCAACTGCTTGAGACTGTTTATCAATCTGTCAACATCTCTCGGATGGAGTCCAATGCTTGGCTCATCAAGGATGTAAAGTACCCCCGTCAATCTTGAACCTATCTGCGTTGCAAGTTTTATCCTCTGAGCTTCACCTCCAGAGAGGGTTCCCATTGTACGATCAAGGGTCAGATAATCAAGTCCCACATCAGCCATAAAACTTAGCCTGTTGACAATTTCTTTAATTATCTTTTCAGCTATGATCTTATCCTTTCCCTGAAATTGAAGGGACTTGAAGAATTCAAGGGCTTTTTTAACAGTCATTTGCGTGACTTCATATATATTCTTACCTGCTATTTTGACATGGAGTGCCTCTTTGCGAAGTCTCGCTCCTCCACAGGCAGGACAGGTCCTGTATTTGAGATGAGAAGAGATTTCCATAAACTCGTCACCCTCTGATTCACCATACCTCTCCAGCAGGTAGTTTACTATACCCTCATACTTCCAGTAGCCCCTGTACTTTGCCCCACCTCTGGTAATGGGAATGGGATCATCTGTTCCATAGAGGATCTTCCGTCTGAACTCTGGGGGCAGTTCCCTGTATGGTGTGTGAAAATCGTAACCATAATACAGAAAGAGATCCTTCAACTTCATTTCAAAGATTCTTCCAATGTGTACCCAGGAGGCAAGAGCACTTTTAATGGGTAAATGGGGGGAAGGAAAAATATCCTCCTCATCAAAGGTATAGGTTACCCCCAGTCCCTGACATACAGGACATGCGCCATATGGACTGTTAAAAGAAAATAATCTGGGTTCAATATCGGGGTAACTGATGCCACAGTAAACACAGGCAAACTTGCTGCTGAAAAGCTCCTCCTCCCCGGTATCATAGTTTCTTATCTTCAAAACCCCGTCGGCAAGTTCAAGAGCCTGCTCCACAGAATCTGTCAATCTTCCCCTTATATCACTGCTGATTACAAGCCTGTCCACCACAACATCAATATCGTGTTTCTTATTTTTATCCAGATCAATGGGAGATTCGAGATCTTTCATCTCCCCATCCACAAAAACTCTCACATACCCCATCTTTAAAAGTCTTCTGAAAAGATCCCTGAATTCCCCCTTTTTCCCCCTCACCACAGGAGCAAGAACAAGAATTCTCGTCCCGGGCGGATAACTCATAATCTTATCCACCATCTGCTGGGGAGTCTGAGATGTTATTTCCCTACCACACCTGTAACAGTAGGCCTTACCCACTCTGGCAAACAACAGCCTGAGATAATCGTAAACCTCAGTCACAGTTCCAACTGTGGATCTCGGATTATGGGTAATTGTTCGCTGTTCTATGGCTATGGAAGGGGAAAGACCCTCAATAAAATCCACATCAGGCTTCTGCATCTGGCCCAGAAACTGTCTGGCATAGGTTGAAAGGCTTTCAATGTAGAGTCTCTGACTTTCGGCATAAATTGTGTTGAAAGCAAGAGAGGATTTCCCGGAACCACTCAGTCCGGTTATAATGACAAATCTCTCCTTGGGAATATCCAGATTAATACTTTTCAGATTATGTTCCCTTGCTCCCCTTATCCTTATGTACTTCATATTTTTTCCTGTTTCTGATCATCTCAATTGCTGTGGCTATGGCACTTTTCATGCTGCCTGGATTTGCTCTGAACAGGGGGGCGATGTCAAAGGCAGTCCCGTGATCAACACTCGTTCTGACCTTTGGAAGACCAAGGGTTACATTAACAGCATCATCAAAATGAACAAGCTTAAGGGGTCCAAGCCCCTGATCATGATACATGGAGACAACCACATCAAACTCCCCTCTGAATGCACGGTAAAAGAGAGTGTCTGCGGGAAAAGGTCCCATCACGTTATAACCCTCTTTTTTCATCTTTTCCACCACAGGAGCAATAACCTCTATCTCCTCCCTCCCAAGTTTACCACCCTCACCGGCGTGGGGATTGAGACCAGCCACTCCGATTCGCGGAGAAGATATACCAAAAGAGATTACAAATTCCCGGTGAGTGATTTTAATAGTTTTTTCGAGCCTCTCTGCAGTGATCAGATCAGGAACATTCCTCAGAGGAACATGAATGGTTACAAGAACTACCTTAAGCTTTTTACCCCCCAGCATCATCACAAAATCTCTTGCACCCAGAGAATCTGCATAAAATTCCGTATGACCGGGATATTTGAATCCCACCCTCCACATATTCTCCTTGCTTATCGGCGCAGTTACGACACCATCATAATCTCCTTTAAGGAGTTCAGCTGAGAGTTTGAGATAATTGTACGCTGCCTCACCACTTCTCTCAGAGGGTTTACCAAGAATTGAAAGATCAAATCCTGAAGGTTCAACATTGAGAAAATTGACCCCGGGCTTAATTTCATCCATCTTTTGAACTTCACTGAACTTTAGATTTATCCCTATTTTTTCACTAATAGCCCTGTAAAGTTCCAGATCTCCAAGAATTAAAAGTGACACATCTGCGGGGAGTGTTAACTCCGAAAGGGCTCTAATAGTGATTTCACTGCCCACTCCCGCAGGATCCCCGCTGGTCAAAATCAACTTCATCATTTTTTACCGAAAAACATTTTTCAAGGTAGTGATTGAATGAAATCTCCTCAAGAATCTTATTTACAACTTCTTCTCTCTTTTCCTCCTGGAGTATCTCAACAATTTTGTCTCTGACACTTTCAAGGGGTTCCGGTGAAATAGCGGGATCATCCAGAAGATAGAAATAGGTGAATTTGCCACCTCCCTTCAGTGGACCCACAATATCTCCCTTTCTGGCAGAGAAAATCTCTCTTTCAAGAGATCGCTTAAACTCACCCTCTTTTACTTCCATTACAGAAGTGGAAGCATCAGGAAAGTAGGAGTGTAACTCAGAGGGAGAAATTTTAGAATAAAACTTTACCTCTCTCTCAGAAGTGATGAGAATCACCTTCACTCTCTTCTTAGAAAAATCACGAATATGCTGTCTGTAGAATGCCTCTACTTCATCCTGGTCAATTCTTATGTTCCTCAAATAGGGAGAAAGCAGATAATTGACAAGTATGTATCTCCTCCTCATCTCTCTGAACTTCTCAGGAGATATTCCAAACTTTTGATGAACAAAGTTCAGAAGAGAATCCCTGTCAACACCTGTTTTAAGTGCAATCATCGTAATATCTTTATCAATATCCGCCTCTGATACTGAGTAACCCCTGGCGCTTGCCTCCTCACTCATCAATACAAAATTTATGAAATCCTTCAAAGAATCGAATGATGCAGGAGGAGTGGAGATTTTTTTCAAATTCTTCAATTCAAGATAAGCCACGTAATCAGAAAGGAAAAAAGGCTTTCCATCCACTGTGAACAAGAGCTTCTCCACAGTACGAGGCTTATTAAAGTACAGCGTTAGGAGGAGCAGCAAAAGAGTCTTCATCTTTTTCAGTACTCAAGATTTATCTTTATTTTAGCTTTTTTCTTTAAATTTGCCAGAAATTTCATATATGCCTGATGCCTCTTTTTCTCAAGAAGAATCTTTCTTATTTTTCTTCTGATAGCCTTCTGACCACCCGGATACCCTTTTCCCCGCGATGTAACAAGAAAAACATAGTAACCGTTATGGAGATTGTACACTTTTGAAGGATGATTCAAAGGAAGGGTGTTAAAAATCTTCCATAAATTATCCGGTATGTCTCCTTTAAAGAAAAGGAAACCATCTTCTGGGATATAAACATTTTTCTCATGCTCCACACCTATAAAGTCTTCAGCCCTTTTCACTCTCTTCCTGAAATTCCGGGCTTCTGCCAGAGAATCAAACATTATCATGTGAACTTTCACCCACTCTTTTCCCGTAAAATCTGAAACGTGGTCTGCATAGTACCTGTCAATTTCATCCACGCTAACCGTTATTCCCCTGTATACATATTCTCTCAGAAGTTTTCTTATCAATATTTCCTCTCTTAGATGTCTCATCCATCTGGCAGGATCCTTTCCATATCTCCAGAACAGCTTACCAAAAACTTCCTTTGAAACCCCCGCCTTAATCCTCTTCAACTCCTCTGTGAGATCTTTTCCCGTAACGACAATTCCCCTCTTTCTTGCCTCCTGAAGAAGTAACTTCCTCTCAATAACCGCATCAAGTATCTCTCTTCTCAACTTCTTTTTGGAAGGGTCCCACAGAAATGAAAGCTTGTAACTTTCTGAAGCATTTCTCCAGGGATATATACTGGAAATAATATCCTCCACATCCTCCATGTGGACTGCCTCACCATTGATGGTGAGAAGAATAGAGGAATCTCCAGTTTTTTTTCTACTGCACCCATACAGCAAAATAAAAAAAATGGAGGAGCCAGCAATGAGCTCCCCCACCACTCTCATAGCACCTGAAAAGAAAAACTTTCTCATTTTTTACCGGAAGGTGTCTTCTGCTGTGGACTCATCTTCTGCATTTTCCCTGGCATATTTGTCTGCTGCTGAGCCTTACCCTGACTGGCGGGTTTTACCCTGACCGGTGCAGGTTTGACCGGTGCAGGTTTTGTTGCCTTTTTATTCATCCTGCCACCTCCAGAAAACTCAGCAAGAACATCGGTGTAAACCTTTATCCCATACTTTTTTACAAGCATATCTTCCAGTTTCTTCTCCTGAAGGATCCTCTTTTTCTGTTCAAGTTCTCTCTTAATTTCTGGAGCCACCTCAATAAACTCTCTCGTGTGGGGCGGCTTCACATCTCTCAACTGCACAAGAACATAACCATATCTCGTTTTTACAATTGTCATGTCACCAGGTTTTTTCAAATTAAATACAGCATTTATGAAATTGTCATCCATGTAGTATCTTATCCTTCTGTTTCGGCTGAAATATGGAAGTTCTCCATTTAAAACTCTGATCGTTTCATCTTCATTGTACTTTTTAAATACTTTTTCCCACGGAATTCCCCTCTTCAACTCTCTCAGAGCTTTTTCAATTTTACGCTTAGCCTTTAACCATTCCTTCTCCGGAGCATTTGGAGAAACTTTAACCATTATTTCTCTTATTTTTCGCTGCTCTCCAACCTTAAATCGATCTTTGTGCTTTTCGTAATACTCCTTTATTTCATCATCTGTCACGCTCATCTGCTTCTTTCTCATCTCTTCTCTAAGCTTTCTGATCAACAGCTGTTCTTTGTATCTTTCAATTTGCCTTTTTATTTTTGGATCATTCTCGTAGCCTCTCTTCTCAGCTTCAAGAACCATAGCTTTTCTTATTAAATACTTCTTCAGATATGTGGAAAGAGCATTGGCATTTCTCAGAAATCTGCGGTAATAGGGGGGGAGGTTATCAAGCTCCTTTTTAAACTCTGCCCATGTTACCTTCTCATTACCAACAACACCAACAACGCCTCCACCTTTTTCACCTGTGGTCTTCTCCTTCCCCTTGCATCCCCACACAAATAGAGCAACCAGGAATAGACTCAAAAATGCAATTCCTCTCTTTTTCATATCAACACCTCCACAAATTTTTATCAGATAACTTTCAAATTCTGCTCAATCTCTCTAAATATGCCAGGAAGAATACGAACTATTTTATCCTCAATCTGTTTGCGATTATTCACATTTATCATGAAAAGTTTTATGTCTTCCCTGCTTAAAACATTCTCAGCGACCCATTCATCTCCCCTTCCCATCACTGTGGCAAGAACTGGAAAGGGTGAATTAAGCGATCTGAGAACCGACTGTTTAAAAGGTTCTGAAAAAAGTTCCATTTTGCCAATCTCATCAATTACAATTATTTTGGGTTCATGATCCCTTGAACACCTCTCCACCTCACTCACTCCAACTGCTTCAAGCACATCAAGTTCCACTCCATATCTGGATACTCTTATATCCGACTCAGAATCCACATACGCAAAAATCCCCCTTTCACCTCGCAGATTGTTTATTACAAAACCCACTCTATTCCCATTTTTCAACAATTCACTTGTGTAAAAACCGCAAAATGGAAGATCCAGCCTTCTGATAACGTTAACAACCAGAGTGGTTTTTCCGGTTCTTGGCTTGCCAGTAATAAGCAGATTTTTTTGCATCGTTTTATTTGACATTTTTTCCCTCCCTATGTTCCTCATCCCCACAATAAACAATAATACCATTTACCTGCATCATGTCAACAGAAAAAAATTGTGTTTTTTCTCATTAAAAATAAAATTAGAAGTATGGATACCATACCAATACCTGAGTTACCCCTGAAAAAGATACCCCACGCTCTTTTGAAAGTCGTTGTAATAACTCTGCTTGGTGCACTCATTGGTACAGGGGCGGGTTTTGGCCTGTTCTTTCTGTTACTAAAACTCTCTCTTCTCCACTCGTGGTACTGGTTGATCTATTTTATCCCTGCAGGCACGCTCTCGGGTATCGCCGGAGGAATCATCCTGGGTGTCACTGGCGGAATCAAATACCTGGTTATTGAAACAGGATTCCTTGAAAGTGTTGTGGGGAGTGCAGTTTCTCTCTCCCTCTCTGCAGTAGACAGAGTTTCTGATTCTGAAAAAGTAACCCAGAATCTGTTCAGTGTCATAGATAATCAGATCAGGAAACTGCGATTAAAAGCTGAAAAAATTAAAGAGGGCAGAGGTTTCTTCCTCACGAAATTTATCAAATCAAAGGCTTACCAGATCACTGCTGATGTGCTTTTTTCACTTACAGAGTCTCCAGAAGTAAAAGGAACAGAATTTACCAGCAAGGCAAGATTTATGAAAGTCGTTAAGAAAGTCGCCACATTCTATGTTGAAGAGAGTATTGACGAACTTCTGGAAACCCCCTTCATAATATGGATTCTCGCCACCTTGATATTGATTCTGATACCGGTTATAATTGGATTGATTCTATAAGCAAAAGGAGGATTTTATGCCCTCAATAGCTATTGCAGGATGTGGAGCAATCGGTGGTATCATTGGTGGATTTGTGTGGGACAAGGAAGATACTGTTCTGATATGCAAGAACCCTGAAATAACCCAGGCAATCAGAACCCATGGTCTCTATGTAAAAGGGGTAAGGGGAAACTGGCGATTCACACCAAGGGCTTATGCCAATTTTTCTGATCAGAGAGAAAAATTTGACATTATTATACTTACAATGAAAGCCACAGCAGTTTACGATGCAGCAAAGGATGCTTTAAACTACCTGAAGCCAGATGGATTCATGGTGACATTTCAGAATGGGATTGTGGAGGATAAGTTACTGGAAATAGTTCCTGAGGAAAAACTTATTGGGGGAATAGTGGGCTTTGGTGGTACTCTCCTCTCACCTGGCGTCGTTGAAATGACATCCAGGGGTGAACTCATCATCGGTGAACGGAATGGAAAAGTAACTGAAAGAGTTAAGGAACTGCAGCGAATTCTCAACTATGTGACTCCCACCAGAATCTCAGAAAATATCTGGGGCGCAAAATATTCAAAACTTTTAATCAACGCATGTATAACTACAATGGGAGCTGTTTCAGGTCTCTACCTCGGAGAAATGCTCAGAAGAAAGGAATTTAGAAAAATCTTTGGAGAAATAATTTACGAAGGTGTCAAGGTAGCACAGGCCAGGGGAATAAAACTGGAAAAAATCTCAGGGGTACCCATTGACAAACTAGCACCATCTGAAAATGACAGAAAAAAAGGGTTTACATTCTCTCGCTTTTTGAAGGATACCATTATCAGAGCAATTGGGTGGAGATTCAGAAGACTCAAATCCTCAAGTCTCCAGAGTCTTGAACGGGGAAGGAAAACAGAAGTAGACTTTATCAATGGCACCATAGTAAAATATGGAAAAGAGGCAGGAGTACCCACCCCTGTAAATGAGAAAATTGTAAAGATGGTTCATGAAATTGAAGATGGGATAAGAAAGATATCACCTGAAAATTTAGAGGAACTTCTGCCCCTCATTCCCTATTAAGTATAATGAAAGTTTTACTGGCAGGAGCCACAGGTTTTCTGGGTTCAAACCTCATTCCATCCTTTTCAGAAAAGGGATGGGAAGTAACGGCTATTGGAAGAAACAGGTCAAAACTTGAATATCTGAGGGAAAAGTTCTCAGTTATTCCGCTTCAGGCAGACCTAACCGAAGAGGGAAGCTGGGGTGAAGCAGTCAATAAAGATTGGGACATCGTGATCAACCTTACCGGCGAATCGATCTTTGGAAGATGGACAAAGAAAAAGAAAAGAAGGATCTATCTATCAAGGGTGAAAGCTACAGAAAACCTTCTTAAACACATAAAAAGTGCCTCTCTGCTCATCAGTGCATCAGCGGTGGGTTACTACGGAAACGCCGGCACAAGAAAAGTCACCGAAAATTTTCTCCCCGGTGAAGATGAACTTTCAATGATAGTGGAAGAATGGGAAGGTGTGGCACTTGAAGAGAAAGAAAAGATTGAAAGAATAGTGCTTTTGAGAACCGGGAGTGTTATTTCAAAAGACTCAATTGTGATAAAACAGATGCTCCTTCCAATGAAATTTTTCCTGGGGGGATATCCAGGGAGAGGAAAAAACTTTTTTTCATGGATTCACCTTAAGGACTTCACGGAAGCGGTTAACTTTATCATAGGAAACAGTGAAATTTCTGGACCAGTAAATCTCACTGCACCAGAACCGGTGACCATGAAGGAATTCTGTAAAAAAATAGGAAAATTCATTCACCGCCCCTGCTGGATACCTGTTCCGGTACCTCTCATGGCTCTGATTATGGGTGAACTTGCCTTTTATCTGAGCTTCAGCCAGAGGGTGATTCCTGAAAAACTTCTCACGGCGGGTTACACCTTCCAGTATCCCGACATTGACAGCGCCCTGAGAGAAATCTTTACCTGAAATTCACTTTAATATCGGGTTCCGACAGAAGGTCCCTGATTATCAATTTTTCGTCACCGGGATGATAGGGAGGAGCAAAAAGGTCATAAATGGTAAAACTTATTTTTCTAACCTTTTTCTCAATTTTCCTGAGTGATCTTATATCCCATCCAATCCCGGGCACCTCTCCCGGAAACCTTTCTGGCGGATCAAGGAAATTTTTATCATCCTGGAGGTAAAAACCAAACTTCACTGGATAATTTTGTGGAAGTAAACTCAGCACCCAGAATGAAAAATCCCTGCCTGAAAGGGCAAACCACTTCCACCCGTCACATTTATACCCTTCAATCCCGGCGGGGTTACCCTTAACCACATAACCTCTTTTGCTGCATGAAGAATATACCTTCCAGCCTATCAGGTTGTTAAAGTCATTGCAGAGTTTTATTTTAAAAGAATCTGGAACGATGGGAATTTCAATCTGAACAGGAAATTTAACATAATCTGGATACACCTCCACAGCAGTGTAAATGGGAAAAGCAGGTATTCCAAAAGCCATTTTTGTGTAGTTTTTCATACCCAATACACCCCTGACCTTACCATCAATTACCCCAAGCTTCCTGGTTACAAAATCAGTTTCATTCTTTGTAATGTGAAAAAATCTGAAAAACTTGAGAAAGATTCTGGTCTTTACCTCATCCATAAAATGGATTTCACGATTTTTCTCCCTGTAAACAAACTCCAGTGGCACTATTTTGTATTTATCTGAAAAAATCATTTCATACCTCTGGGTCTTCACATTAAAATTCTTACTCACACTCACATAATCTTCTGTCTCTCTGACAATTGAAGGAGCAGGGCAGCACAAAAGGTAAAAATACTTCACCTCTCCCGCATGTCTTACTGCAATCTCATACCCGTGAAAATCTGGTAGATTGCATCTTTCCCCGCCATCTGAAAACCTGAATACAAGCTCATCATTTTCTGAAAGAGTTCCGGGACCACCAGAAAAGATAAATTTATTCTGCCCATCTTTCTCATCCCACTGATATGGTATTGAAACGAGAGAGGTTCCCTCACACCTGAAAAGATGGAGAGCAGCAAGGGGCTTCCCTTTTAGATCAGGGAATCTACTTCCCTTAACCACAATGACTCTTATGGAGTTCCACCCTGCAAGATGTATCGGCACTAAAAGAAAAATCAATAAACTGAACAGCTGTTTCATTTTCGCAAAATAATAAAACCTTTTTTGAAAAATGTCAAGATTAAAAGTATAATTAAGTTCTGATGGGAAGAGTAGTCGGAATTGACCTTGGTACAACAAATTCGGCGGTTGCCATTGTGGAGAATGGGAGGCCTAAAGTTATTCCAAGCCCCCAGGGTGATCCGGTTGTTCCCTCCATGATAGCCTACGATAATAAAGGCCACAGACTCGTTGGTCAGGCAGCCAAAAGGCAGATGGTTATAAATCCAAGAGATACAGTTCTCGGTGCAAAAAGGCTGATGGGCAGACACTACACCTCCGGTATAGTTAAAAAGGCAAAATTGAAGTTCATGTATGACATAGTTGAAGGTCCCCGGGATGAAGCGGCAATAAGAGTTGCAGGAAAGGTGCTTGATCTGACCGATGTTTCAGCTCTTATTCTCGAAGAGCTGAAGGAAATTGCAGAAGATTATTTAGAGGAGGAAGTGGACAGGGCAGTAATCACAGTCCCCGCTTACTTCAATGAGAAACAGAGAGAAGCTGTCAGGAGAGCAGGTGAGAAGGCAGGGCTAAAGGTTTTGAGGATCATCAATGAACCCACTGCAGCAGCCCTTGCCTATGGATGGGGGAAAAGACTCAATGAAAAGATTCTCGTGTATGACCTGGGGGGAGGAACATTTGATGTTTCCATTCTGGAACTGTATGAAGATGTATATGAAGTGGTGGCAATTGGTGGTGACTCCTTTCTGGGGGGGATGGATTTTGACCAGAGAATTGCTGAGCATATGGTCCTCGAATTTAAAAAACAGACCGGGATCGACCTCAGCAGGGATCCCATTGCCATGCAGCGACTCAGGGACGCAGCAGAGAGAGCCAAGAAGGACCTATCAACTCTTACAGAAACAAGGGTCAGCCTTCCCTTCATAACCGTTGACGAAAATGGAAAACCACTGAACCTGGACATCACCCTCACAAGAGAAAAGGTGGAAAAGCTCACAATGGATCTCGTGAAGCGTACACTGAAAATTGTTCAGCAGACCCTTGACGAAGTTAATCTTAAGCCATCGGATATAAATGAAGTTATTCTTGTGGGTGGACAGACCAGGATGCCCATAATCACAAGAGCTGTCACCGAGTTTTTTGGTAGACCACCCAGAAAAGG
Organism: bacterium; assembly: GCA_026985515.1. Taxonomy (GTDB): domain Bacteria; phylum JALSQH01; class JALSQH01; order JALSQH01; family JALSQH01; genus JALSQH01. Next base: position 4,677 of record JALSQH010000254.1, on the reverse strand, counting down.
TGTTCATCCCGACGAAGTTGTGGCACTGGGAGCAGCCATTCTTGCTGATGTACTTGAAAGAGGGGAAGCTCCCATGGTGTTTGTGGATGTATTGCCTGTATCCATAGGCATAGGTCTCGCCAGGGGGAAATTTAAGAAGCTCATAAAGAAAAATACGAGAGTTCCAACTGAGGTAAAGCAGATATTCAAAACTGTTAGAGACAATCAGCCTGCTGTGAAGATAAAGATATACCAGGGTGAAAGTGACAGGGTTGAGGAGAACGAATTTATCGGAGAATTCATCTTCCCCAATATAAGAAAGGCAAAAGCTGGTGAAGTTAAAATAGAAATAACATTCAAGCTTGATGAAGAAAGCATTCTGCATGTTTCAGCTCGTGATATTGACACGGGTCAGAGTGTAAAAGCCGTCTTCAAAACCAATGGATATGTGAGAAAGGAAACCTACAGGACTGACAAGATACTGAAGAAAAAAATAACAGCCGTCCAGGAAAAGGAAGAATCTGAAACAGAGATGCCATCTACTTCAAAAGATGCGGTAGAAGAAAAACCAGTGGTAAAAGAGGAAAAAGTAGAACTTAATAGAGAAACTGAGGATAGAGAAAAAAGTGTTGAAGAGAAAAAAGAAAGTAAAAGAAAAAGTCTATGGGAAAGGATCAAAAGCCTTTTTAAAAAATCCTGAGGTTAAAGATCTTCGCAAGCCTTATTTTCTCAAGTAATGGATAAAAAGGATAGACATCCATTCTTTCCTCTATCAGAGCTCTCAAAACGGAAATACTTCTCAGTCCCACCGACATCATTGTAACATGGTCAGTCTTTACAAGTATGTCACCCTCTTTGAAATCATCATACTCAAAAAGGAATTTATAGTCTTCACTCCCCAGAACAATATTAAGTGGTGGAGCTGATGCAAGATCTGTGGGAAAAAAAACGACTCTTCTCTCCCCAAATTTACCAAGAAACCTCTCAAGGACCTTTTTCAATTTTCTGTCCCCATAAACCTCTTTCAGCCTATCGTCAATATAGAGATTTATGGCATCCTCATAAAATGTGATATAATCTACGAAGAAATCATGTTTGCGTATAAGTTCGGAAAGTTTCATATTCTTTATTATATCCTGCTTCTGCTTTTAAGCAACAGATACCTTTTTGCTGATCCCATTTTCATTCAGAAGAGCAGAGAGCTTATTCTCAGGGGGGATTTTGCGGGAGCGGTATCCTACCTGAAAACATGGGAAAGCGTTAAACTATCACCTCACGAGAAGGCAAAACTTTACAAAGAAGAAGGAGACATATACCTCTTTTATCTCCATGATCCCTCGGATGCTCTGAAAGCATACTCTCACTCCCTTGAATATGCAAAACCTTTTTCAGAAGAGTACCTGAAATCCTTCTTTGGCCTTACCCAGGCACATGCGAGGAAAGGCGAAGTAAAAAAGGCCTTAAAAATTCTTGAAAATCTAAAATCAATTTACAGGGGTCGTCCTGAAATTGCCTCGATCAACTACATGATGGGAGAAATTAAGAAATTCAAAATCCAGGAAAGAGGGACTCACAAGCCCTCGAAAAAGAAAACCGGAAAGCCCCCCTTTGCCACAATCCCTGAAAATCCACCAGTTAAGGTTAAACTGGGAATGATACATTCTTTCAGGGAGCTGGGTAAAATCAACTTTTCTGCCATAACTGTTTTTCTGCCAGGCGGGATCTCTGATACACTAAGATCTCTTCAGGAAATAAACAGCAATCAATTCCCGGCCGGGACAACTTTCACCATAAGATCATATAGAAAAACACTTTCCTTCCGGGGGAAACGATACAGAGGATCCTTCATACTGAAATTACTGGATAATGGAAAAATAGAGGTGATAAATGTCCTCCCACTGGAAGATTATCTGAAAGGAGTACTCCCCTGGGAGATCAATCCCCGCTGGCCCTTTGAAGCTCTGAAGGCACAGGCAGTGGCAGCAAGAACCTATGCTCTATACCACATTCTGCAGAAAAATGAATATGATCTTGAATCCACAGTCCTTTCCCAGGTGTACAAAGGGGCATCCATCGAAAATCCCGCTACAAACATGGCAATAGAGGCAACAAAGGGTGAAATTCTAACCTACAACGGATACCCCATTCTTGCATACTTTCACTCCTGTGACGGAGGCTTCAGGGAGGTGCCTGAAAATGTGTGGGGAGTTTCATTTCCCTACTTTGCAAGAGGCATAGATCCCTGGTGTATGTATCATCCCCAGAAGTGGAGGTACACCCTATCCCTTTCAGAAATAACCACCAGATTAAAAAGAGCATATCCATTCATGGGAAGTGTTAAAAAGATAATCCCGGTAAGAGATGGCCAGACAGTGATATTCCTCCTCATCAAAACATCAAGAGGGAATATCAAAATCAGAACAAACAATTTTCGATTAATCGTTGGTCCCTCAAAAATCAGAAGTGCAATATTCACTCTCAGGAAAAAAGGCAATCTCTACATTTTTGAAGGTAAGGGGTACGGTCACGGAGTTGGACTCAGTCAGTGGGGTGCCTATTACATGGCCAGAGCAGGGAAAAATTACAGGGAAATCCTGCAATTTTACTATCCAGGAACAAGAATAACCCCTATTAGCAGAATTAGACTCTATTTTCATGAAGCATTGACAAGGTAATCGGCACTCCATCTTGACAGAATAGCTTCTCTGTGTAAAATTAATAACTGGAAATCAAAGATAAAAGGAGTAAAAATGAACAAAAGTGAACTTGTGAAACTGGTGGCAGAAAAAACTGGATTAAAGAAAAAGGATGCTGAACATGCAACAAATGCAGTTTTTGGCATCATAAAGGAAGCATTGAAAAAGGGAGAAAGAGTTTCCATTGCGGGTTTTGGAATCTTTGAAGTGGTTGAGAGAAAGGAAAGAGAGGGTATTAACCCGGCAACCAGGGAAAAGATAAAAATACCAGCAACCAGAGTACCAAAATTCAGACCGAGTTCAAGTCTGAAAGAGGAAGTTAAAAAATAAGGGGGCGAATAGCTCAGCTGGGAGAGCACCAGCCTTACAAGCTGGGGGCCACAGGTTCGAGTCCTGTTTCGCCCACCATTTTAGAGCGGGGTCGTAGTTCAGCTGGTTAGAACGCCGGCCTGTCACGCCGGAGGTCGCGAGTTCAAGTCTCGTCGGCCCCGCCATTTTTTTTTGCCATCAAAATGCCTTTCTGATAAAATTTTCCCGTGTTAAGAAACAAGCTCAAATCCTTAACAATCCTTCTCCTTCTCGTTTTCATTCTGAAACTTTCAAGTTGCGTGGAGTACACTGCAAAATTCTACCTCAATCTGGATGGTTCAGGGGTTCTGAATGTTGTTTACCTTGTTAACAAGAGCCTTCTTGCCACAGTGGTAAAACAGCGGATGATGACTCACCAGTTCCCCCTGACACCTGAGGGTATAAAGAAGTACTATGAAAGGAAAAAAGGTGTTAAACTTCTTAAGATCGACTTTAAGGATGTAAGTAAAGACACAGAGAGAGTGCATATAATAGTTGCCTTTGACAATATCAAATACCTGAATGATGAACAAACAGAATACTCCTGGGATCTGGAAGGTGGAAGGTATGTGCTGAGAATAAAAATCAAAGGTTATGGTCATGCAAGCCGGAACAACCCCATCATTGAGAAAGCAATAAAAGAAGCCATGGGGAAATACTACATTACGTATGAAGTACACATGCCACGGAAAGTTGTGGAGACCAATGCTGACGAAATTGACTGGAATACAGTAACATGGAAAATTTCCCTTTACGATATGACTCACCTCTCCCGCACAAAGGTTCTCTATGCGGAAGTCCCGGCAAAGTGGTACGAAGTGCTGTGGTGGATGCTCAAGAAACTCTGGAGAAAAATTGTTTCAATCTTTTCCTAAAATCGTACTCCCCCCTCAACTGACAAAAGAGTTGTCCTTCTTACTGAAAAGTTACTCTGCAACCTGTTCTCGGTCAGGTAATCACTGACTATTTCTTTCAATCCTTCTCCGGAGAATAAAAGGGAATAATCCAATTTGAGAAAATAAAAGCCACCATCAAAGGAGAGACCTGAATCCACCTCGGTACCCAAATATGATGAAAAGGGCTTTGAATAACCGGATGCCGCATATCTGAAAGCAGATAATCTGACACCAAAGCTTCCCTTATTCAGCTCACCATCTACAAAGGTCAGAATAAGAGGTGGAAGATTTCTGAGATAGGGGAGAAGAATCTTACCTGCCGGGGGAAAAGCTTCCATGCATTGAAAGGCGGATTGCTTTTCATTTCCCACAATGGTGTAATCGTAGCCACTTACATCCACATACCCCGCTTTGATAAAATTTTTATCATTTCCCACTTTCCCGCTTATAAGAAAGGCATCCCCCCTTGATAGACTGCTCCTTGAAACAACATATTCAACATCTATAGCTGTATTTTTTTTGAAAAAGACTCCCGTAAATCCACTGTTTTTAAGAGAGTCAGAATTCTCGGAAAAGAAAAACCTGGATTTGAAATTCTCTCCCTCTGCTCCCACCCAGAGAAAGAGTGCAGAATGATCAGGGAAGGGAAAGCCCCATCCCGTTGGTGCAGGAGTGGCCTCAAGTATCCATCTCCTCTCATCTGCTGACCTTGCAAGATAACCACCCCATGCAAAACCCATGAGCAATTTTTTCCCCTC
>JALSQH010000253.1 GCA_026985515.1 bacterium | reverse complement strand
TTTACGCCGGTGTCAGAAATTGATAATCCAATTAAGATTTTCAGCATATTTCTTCTCGTGAATATTGTGTAAAAACCCACAAGAATCAGAAAAACAGCAGTGAAATATATGATCATTCTTTCTTCTCCCTTGCTGAAGTAATCATGTCTGAAAGCAAAGCGGAAAGCTCTGAACCCACTTTAAATCCAATGGCAATATATATCAGAGGAATAACACCTGCAGAAATTATTCTGTTCCACTCACCTTTCGGAAGAATATTGGCGAGGAAGCTTCCTCCAGCCCACAATCCCCACAGACCGAGACCAACAAAAGCAAGACCTGCAAGACTTTCCGTTACGCTCAATGCAGAATGTGAAGGATGAAAATCAAGAAAAGCAAGAAACATATACATTACTGCAGAAGCTATCACTGCACCACCCTGAAAACCACCACCCGGAGTCAGGTGTCCATGTATGAATATATAGGCACCGAAAACAATGAGTGAAGGATAAAGGTAACTTGTAGAAGTCTTAATAATTTCACTTGACTCATGTCTCTTTATGGGTCTCAAGCATCTGCACATTGAAAGCAGAAATGCAACTCCACTTGCAGCAAGAAACAGCACCGTTACTTCACCAAGAGTATCAAATCCTCTGTAATTAACCACAATTGATGTGACAAGATTTGCTGCGTTGTTGTCTTTCAAACCATCTCGGATATAAAGATACGCCACCTGAGGCAACTGCTCCATCCCAAACGGAAATGGTCGTAAAACAAACTCAAAGAAATAACCGAGACCCAATACTACCAGCAGTGCAAGTATCACATTCATTTTTCATACCTTTCAGTTTTTCTCACTGCTATTATAAAAACCACCGTTGTGATTCCTGCCCCAATTGCTGCTTCAGTCATGGCAACATCAGGTGCCTGGAGATAAAGAAAGATGATAGATGCAACGAGACTTATGAAACCCGCTGCAACAGAGGCTGCAAGTAGATCCTTAAGATATATTGCAAGAAGAGCAAGCCCCATTGCAAGGATTGAAAGTAAAGTTACTACAGGACTCAATGGTGATTGTAGAAAATTCATTTCTCCACTATCCCCTTCTCTTTGTCTTCCGCATATGCATCAATTGCCTTTTTTGCCAGTGGCACTCCGAGCCTGTGAGTGGCTCTCAGGAGTGCGTGTGAAGAAAGAGGATTGGTAAGAAGAATAAATATAATGATGCTCAAACCCTTCAAGAACCACTCCGGTCTCATGGCCATCACACCAAGAATTGAAAAAAACGCTCCAAATGTAGTTCCCTTTGTCCCCGCCTGCATTCTATTGTAGACATCAGGCATTCGAAGAAGACCAAGAGCAGAGAGAAAGAGGAAAAGTGATCCAATTATGAGAAAGATTTCTCCCACTATTTTCACTACACGCCCCCTTCAAAATACCTCGCAATTGCAACAACGCCCAGGAATGCAAGAACTCCATATACAAGGGAAACATCCAGATATATATATCTGTTGGAGAAGAATCCAATCATCACCAGGAGTACCATTGTGATGGTGGTAGCTGCATCAAGCCCAACAACTCTGTCTGAAAGGGTTGGACCCCTTATGATTCTCCACACAGCCATGAGTGTTGCCAGTCCTATAAACACTCCTACTGTAATCTCAAGCCACAATGGTAAACTATTCAAAGATTACCTCCAGATACTTTTCAAAACCTTCTACTATATTTTTCGTTGCTGTTTCAACATCTTTACCCTTTACATCAATCCAGTGAATGTAGAGCGTGTCACCATGAACATCAACTGTTATTGTCCCGGGAGTCATCGTTATGGAATTTGCAAGGACAAGTTTTGCAATGGGTGTTTTAAGTTTTGTTTTTACACGAACAATTCCTGGATTAATTGGCAGGCGTGGATGAATTACCCTGTAAGCAACATCAAGATTTGCAAGAGTGAGTTCCTTTATGAAATAGAGAGCGAAAAGAAAGAAATAAAACCATCTTTTGGGAGATAGCCATTTTAAAGGTTCTTTCCCTGCAATTACTGACCCTGTAATGAGCGATGTAAAAAAAGCAACAAACAAACCGGTAACTATCTCCTGGGGATCGAGAGATGCAACAAACATCATCCACAAAAGGAATAAAACAAGGGTTGATAAAAGCAATCTCATCAATTACCTCTCGGTGAATTAGGTTATAATTTTACAAATGGCGGGTTGTTTGTCAAATGAAAAGTATACTTGCCTGAATTTAAATGGTTTTTTCACTAATTGTATACAATGTACAAAATACTAACTCCTGCTACGGAATGTGAGGGACTCTTTCATCAGTAAAATTATTCCAATTATCAGGATTATCAGATACTGCCAGAAGTGGATAACAAGTGCAGCTGCCAGTGCCTGATTGTGCTCAATATGGTAGACATTAAGCACGAGAAGTATAAAGTACTCATATGTACCTATGTAACCTGGTGCCGATGGAAGAATGATCCCCATTCCAACAATAATTGGAAGAAGCAGGGACACCACATAGGGAAGATTTATTCCTACCCCGATCAGCAAAAAATAATAGTAGAGAGCAGAAAATGGCCAGAGAAGAAGGGAGAGAAGTATGACAATCATAAAATCTTTAAAAGTTGAGATACTTTTTAAACCATGGGCAAACAGTTTTAGTTTACCTGCTGGAATGCCGCCATTCTCTTCAGAAACATCTGTTGAAATTTTACGCGATAGAAAAACCAGAACAATGAAAATTCCAATAACTATATACAGTGCAAAAATCATTTTCTCTTTTATTGTCTGTGAAATTTTAATCCATGGAAGTATGAGTGTGAAGATCAACAGAAGGGTAAATATATCCATTCCCCTTTCAACTATCAGAGCCGCAAGGCCAGATGTAAAGGAAATTTTTTTAGATTTACCTGTAACAACAGATACTTTCACTATCTCTCCTATTCTGAAGGGAAGCAAGTTATTGAAAAAATAACCAAGCATGATTGAAGTAAATGATGTCCTGAATGTTACAGTACCAATTTTGCCATTAATGAATTTCCACCTGATAGTCCTGATATAAAAATGGATCAGCAGAGAAAAAAGTGAAATAAGGAGATTCCAGATCCTGACTTTTTTTAGGTAGTGCAGAACCATTTCCCAGTCTGTACCTTTTAAAGCAAGGTAGAGGAATACTATACTCAATATGAGTCCCAGGAGAAATTGAAATATTTGTCTGCCCGCAAATTTGATCTCTGGAAATCTCATTGAGATGATACTTTGATAAATATGATTCTGGACTTTGAAATTGACTGGAGTCTGTATTCCGTAGCGGGTAAGAGGTAGAAACTGTCTCCATTGCTCAGTCGAATAATTTTCTTTCCGGAAGATGGAAGAGAATACTCCAGTTCCACTGTACCCTTTTCAACATAGAAACACACTCTTTCCTCTTCATTCAAAAGTTCTGCTATAACTGCACCCTTCTTAAGCTCAAAAGTTATTCCAGTTATACCTCCTCTCTGACACCATCTTGTTTCTTTACCAAGTTCTTCGGGGGCTTTTTTCATTGCTTGACTCACCTCGTGTTAATCGGTTATACTAAAACCAGTATAACCTTTAAAACAGTGGAGGTCAATATGAATAACCAGAAAGAATCATTCTGGAAATCTTTGTTTGATTTTGAATTTAAAGAGTTCATAACCGTTAGACTTGCCAGTTTGATATATATGCTTGCCATAATTTTAATTTCCCTTTTTACCTTGGCATTTATTGTTGATGGCTTCAGCATCTCTTTTCTGGCTGGTATTCTTTACCTTATTATTTCACCGATAATTTTTCTCATCCTTGTCACGGGTACGAGGGTGTGGCTCGAGATAACTGTGGTTATTTTTGATATTGCAAGAAATCTCGAGGATGTTGCGAAGATTTTAAAAACAGAAAAAAGGGAACAAAAAGAAGGGGGAGATATCCCCATTAACCAGGAATGAAGAAGTAAAGGCTGATTAACCCGGCAATAATAAGAAGAATAAATCCAGCCGCTGAAATTTTTCTCATTTCTTTACTTCCCAGGAGGAGGGCAAGGAACATTTTAGTTATGGAATTGGCAATTGATGCAATGACAATTCCTTTTGTGGCGAGAGATAGTGAAATCTTTTCTCCTCCGAGTTTTGAGAGGGAAAGTGTTATGGCATCAACATCGGGCAAACCAGATATGAAACTTATCCAGGTTACACCACTGGCACCCCATCTGTGTTTACCCCACTCAACAAGATAGATTATCAATGAATAAAGAACACCAATGTAAATTCCCTGAGAGAGTCTGAATGGGTTTGAAAGCTTAATTTCACTTTTTTCTGGTGATGAAACTCTTTTTTTAAAGTAAAGGAAAGCAGAGAAAGCGACCCCCACCAGGCCGATAAAAGTTAGAGGAAAAAGGACACTTTTCATCAGTTCTTCATTTATAACCCAAATGATTATAATCATTCTGAAGAACATTATGGATGAAGCAAGTATCACTCCCATTGCAAAGGCAGGTGACAGTTCCTCTTCCTCAACGGATCTTCTCGCAAAACTCACAGTAACAGCAGTGCTTGAAGCAAGTCCACCAAGGAGTGAGGTAACCCCAATCCCCCTCTGAGGTCCTATGATTCTTATTGCAATGTAACCGGCAAAACTCACTCCCAGAATCAGGACAACGAAAAGCCATATTTCATACGGATTAAAAAAAGCATATGGACCATAACCCTTATTGGGTAAAATTGGCAGAATAACAAATGATACGAGAACAAATTCAAGAATAGCGAAGAGCTCATCTTCTGTTATCTTTTTTATCAGTTTCTCTGTTCGGGGCTTCAGGGAAAGGAGAAAGGTTACTATGACGGCTATGGTAACTGCAAGGGTTATTTCTCCATCAACAACTAAAACACCGAGCCAGAAGGTTATCAGACTGCTCACCTCTGTTGTTATGCCCCTGTCCTTTAGCATTGTTGCTGTGAAGTAGTAATATCCTGCAATAAATACAAGCAATCCTGAAAAACTTGCTATAACGATTGAGACACCATACCTGTTGCCAAGATATTCTGCTATGGCACCAAGCAGGGAGTAAAAACTGAAGGTTCTTATTCCAACATAACCTCTATCAGACTCATCGGCAAATCTACGAACCGCAAATTGCCTCTCGAGTCCTATAAGAGAACCAAGAAGGGTTGCAATAACAAATTTTACAATCAGATTCAGAAAATCCATTTCATTCTCCAGTTAAGATGTCTGCAATATTATATGCCCAGATTCCAAGCCAGAGATATCCTGCACTTAGCTGAATTATCTGGAGAGTCTTCGCCTCTCCAATCACATCAGGAGGATAATATTTATCACTGCACTTCTTCAATTCGCACCTTCTGTAATAGTAAGTTGAAATATTGGTGACAAGGAGAAAGGCCTGAACAATTCCAAAAATTATTGCTTTTTTCCTCTTTCCCCGGGCAAGATAACCCACACCAAAGGGAAGATAGGGAGAGATTTTTTTCCAGAGAGAGGCTTGTTTCGTAGCTGAAGAAACTGGAGAAGGTGTTGACAGTGCAACAATCTGTCCTCTTTTTGATTTCAAGTCATTGAAAAAAAGGACAATCTCCGGTGGTACGAACAGTGGATCGAGTGAATAATCCGGATCAATGTCAAGAAGTGACATGAAAAATTCTCTGCTTTTTTCCTTATCACCCTGAATAAAATAGATTATTCCCAGATATTCGTAACACTTTTTCTTCACTTTTAATGGAGTTTTTTTTGCAAGAGCTTCTGTAAAAAAAGTTACTGCCCTGGCATAATCACCATGCTCATAAGAAAAGATACCAAGCTGATAAAAATATGCATAATTTCTGGTAGAAGTGGTTTCTTTTCCGCTGTAACTGTGGAGAGAGAGAGGCAAAATAAGTAAAAATATTAAGGTATACAGAAAATTTCTTTTCTCTCGCCAGGTAATAATCTGAAATTGCACTTTTTTTCTTTACCCTCTTTTTCAGCTTTTATCTCTATTTTCCTGCCACTCTTTATCCACCTGTTAAGCTCATTCTCGGAGAGTTTTCTTCCATTCAAAAAATAAGTCACACCTTTTTCACCGATTATTTTAATATAAGTGGGAAGAAATTCCAATCTTACCCTCTTCTCGATCTCTTTCTCTCCTCTGATTGTAACTTGCATTGTTACAGGAAAAGTGTATGGATTTCTGAGTGACAAAGTATGATTCCCCTCCTTCAGTGAAATTTCCTCTAAAAAGGGTGTTTTCCCCACATACTTCCCATCAATATAAACTTCTGCCCACGGGAATGTCACAAGCTTCAGTTTACCTTCCCTGATCTCAATTTTTTCTCTGATATTTTGTTTTACCGGAACCTTACGGGAATGGGGTTTCCCTCTACTCTTTCTTACAATTTTTATTTTTGTTTCTTTAGGTTTTCTAAGTTTTTCAATACCTTCCCTTTGAAAAACTGGTCTGTAAAAAGGTGTGAAAGAAGGAATATTTAGAATCTGCGGTGAAAGGAAAATAAAAAGAAAAAAGATTGCAAGAAACAGAATGGTCTGGATAACTCTTCTGTTTCTGACATAAAAGAGAGTTAGCTTTC
>JALSQH010000252.1 GCA_026985515.1 bacterium | reverse complement strand
GCCTCCAATTTTTATTAATTTGAGTCCCTCTGAGATTTAAAACTCCCTTCATCGTCCTACCAAGTTTTATTCATTAAAAAATCCTACCTCAACTTTTTTGCGAATAAAAGTTTACACTACCGAATTACAGGTTTTCCACTTTTAAATATTCGCAAGTATTGCCTTTTCCTGCTAAAATTTATAGAAGTATGAAGGATAAGTTTGCCGTTCAGAGAGAAAGGATGGTACAGGAGCAGCTGATTAGAAGAGGAATAAAGGACAGAAGAGTTATTGAAGCTTTTTTGAAGGTGCCGAGACATCTTTTCGTTGACAGGGCCTATCTTGATGAGGCATACAATGATTATCCACTTCCAATAGGGTATGGCCAGACAATATCCCAGCCTTACATGGTGGCCATAATGCTTGAGAGGGCTGAGCTGGAACCTCACCACAGGGTTCTGGAGATAGGTACAGGGTCAGGGTACCAGACAGCTCTGCTGGCTGAAATTGTAAAAGAGGTATATTCTGTAGAAAGGATTCCCCAGCTGGCGGAGAGAGCACGAGAGGTACTTGAGTCTCTGGGTGATGAAAATGTGAAAATTAAAACAGGTGATGGAACCCTTGGATGGGAGGAGTTTGCACCTTATGATAGAATAATTGTAACTGCAGGGGCACCAAAGATTCCCGAACCCCTGAAGGAACAACTTTCCCCAGAAGGAGGGAAATTGCTTATACCTGTTGGACCCAGATATTCCCAGGTGCTTTACATCGTTACACGCAGGGGTGATGAATATGAGATTGAGAAAGATTCTCCATGCGTCTTTGTTCCTCTGATAGGTGAAGAAGGATGGGAGGAGTGAAATGCTTGTAAGAAGAAGATGCGTTGCCCATGGAAGGGTACAGGGTGTATTTTTCAGGGCAAGTACGGTGGAGGTTGCAAGAAAACTTGGACTCAAAGGCTGGGTGAGGAACAATCCCGATGGTACTGTGGAGGCTGTTTTGGAGGGAGAGGAAGATAAGGTGGAGAGGATGCTGAAGTGGTGCAGAGAAGGTCCCCCCCTTGCTCATGTAACAAAACTGGAAGTTTTTGAAGAACCATACACTGGTGAATTCACTGATTTTACAATAACCTATTAAAGAGGAGGTGGTCATGCCATTCATTGAAGAGGTTTTTGGAAGAGAGGTTTTTGATTCCAGGGGAAATCCAACTGTGGAAGCTGAGGTATGGCTTGAAAGTGGAGTCGTTGGAAGGGCCATTGTGCCATCAGGTGCCTCTACCGGAACACATGAGGCGGTGGAGTTGAGAGATGGCGATGAGAAGAGATTTGGAGGAAAGGGCGTGCAGAGAGCGGTGGAAAGCATCGATGAGATAGCCAGCGAAATCAAAGGTGAGAATGTTCTTGATCAGGCGATCATTGATAGCATCATGATTGAAATGGACGGAACGGATAACAAAGGGAGGCTGGGTGCCAATGCCATCCTTGCGGTTTCCATGGCTGTGGCAAGGGCAGCGGCAAATTACCTTGATATTCCTCTTTACAGATATCTGGGAGGAGTAAATGCAACTCTGCTCCCTGTTCCGATGCTTAACATTCTCAATGGTGGTGTTCATGCAGATAACAACATTGATTTTCAGGAGTATATGATTGTACCTGCCGGTTTTGAAAATTTTGAACTTGCCATCAGGGCTGCAGTGGAGACATATCATGCCCTTAAGAAGTTATTGAAAGAGAAGGGTCATTCCACCTCAGTTGGTGATGAAGGTGGATTTGCTCCGAATCTTTCGAGCAATGAGGAGCCATTGAAATATATTGTTGAAGCCATTGAAAGGGCAGGTTATAAACCAGGGGAGGAGATTTACATTGCCCTTGATCCCGCGGCAAGCGAATTTTACATACCTGATGAACAGGTGTATGAGCTGGCTGGAGAGGGAAAAAAGCTTTCTGCAGATGAGCTGGTGGCTTACTATGAATCTTTAATTGAAAATTATCCCATCATCAGCATTGAGGATGGACTTGCAGAAGATGACTGGGATGGATGGAAAATCATTACCAGCAGACTTGGTTCAAAAATTCAACTCGTAGGGGACGACATATTTGTTACAAATCCGGTGAGACTGGCAAGAGGCATAGAGGAGGAGATAGCCAATTCCATTCTGATTAAATTAAACCAGATCGGTACGGTAACCGAGACAATGAGGGTCATTGAGGAGGCGCACAAGGCTGGTTACACAACTGTTATTTCTCACAGAAGTGGTGAAACGGAGGATACATTTATAGCTGATCTTGCCGTGGCTACCTGTGCCGGTTTGATAAAGACCGGTGCACCTGCAAGGGGTGAGAGAACAGCCAAGTACAATCAGCTTTTGAGAATCGAAGAGGAACTGGGTGCCTCTGCCAGATATCCAGAAATGGAGGCATTTTACTCAATAAGGCTATGATAGGGAAGGATTTTGAAACTAACTCACAGCCAAGGCTGATACAGCTGCTTCTTCTCCTGTTTGCAGTGGTTGTAAATGGTGCAGTTGTGGCTGTATCAGCCTATTTTTTTTACAAGTACAGGGTGAAGCCCGCCCTGGGAATAGAGACCTATGCTGATAAGCTGGAAAAGGAGTATGTCTGGATAGCTGACTGGATGACTGTTCCCTCTGAGAAGATTGCGGCAATAGACAGAGTTGTTCAGATTGACAGAAGGGTTATAAGAGAAGATGAGGATTATGTTAAGGTTAAGAAGAAAATCCTTGATGAGTTACTCTTCTTTCTGGATTCCCCTGGAGCTGATCCCAGGTTGAGGGATAGAAGTGCTTCCGCCATGGTCTCACTGTTGAGAAAGGGTGAATATTCCTCATATTTTTATCCCCTGGTGGAACCTCTTCTTTATCTCCCTGTGGCACCTTCAAATTTCTGGAGTAGTCAGATAAGACAGAAAATCATACTTGCCATGTACAAACTGGACCCATGTAACTGTGATCTCTATGATATTTTGAACTCCTTACAGGGTGAAGATGTGAATCCAGCAGAGAAAATGGTGATCAATGGACTTCTTGCCTCTATTCAGCTCAACTGTAAAAAACCGGTAGATGATCCCTCTGGTCTGATGAGTATGAATCTCTGGGCATCTATTTCTTCACCATATTTTATTGCCAGAGGAGGCATTCCTGAGGAGATAAAGAAGAAACTGAAAATTCTTGAGGACAGCAGGGCTCCATACAGAGAAAGAGGTAAAGCTGCCCAGGAGCTTGGAAAGGTAAAGAGGTACAGGCTGTATGTTCTTAAAAGGATGCTCAGGGTTCTTGAGAAACTGTTACCGGATAAGAGAGAGACAAATACACATCTCTCCTACATCAGGATAAATATTCTTTTCTCCCTTCCAAAGTTAAAGCTCTGCTACAAGCCCATGATAAAAGTAATGAATAAGATCTGGGAAAACAAATATGTTGCAAATCTGGAAAGGAACATAGCCACTGCCATAATTGCCAAGTATAATCTTCACTGCACAGGTAAGGTTACGAACCCGGGTAAGTTGAAGAAGTGATTAACCCGGTGGCCAGCCCATGGCTCTTCCACCAAGAAGATGCAGATGGATGTGAAAGACCATCTGTCCCGCCTCTCTGTTGCAGTTGAAGACCAGCCTGTAGCCCCTCTCTGCTATTTCAAATTTTCTGGCAAGATCCTTTGCAATAAGTATCATTTTCCCCACGAGTTCCACGTCTTCGGGAGAAAGGTCATTAATTGTGGGAATGTGTTTCCTGGGGATTATAAGGATGTGGATCGGAGCCTGGGGATTTATGTCTTTAAAGGCTACGAAGTTTTCATCTTCATAAACAATTTCTGATTGTACCTCATGATTGGCAATCTTGCAGAAAATGCATTCTTCCATTTTTCTCCCTCCTACCTGAGTTCTGGATTTTCACTTTTTTTGAGTATTAAGGATTCTCCCAATTTTATTTCTCCACTTTTTCCACCCCTCTTGTAGATCAATTTGATTTCCTCAATGACGGCGTCTTTTTCCACTCCCTTGATCATATCATAGATCGTCAGCGCTGCAATACTGACCGCTGTCAGTGCCTCCATTTCCACTCCTGTCTTCCAGTGGGTTTTGACCAGGCTCTCAATGTTTATTATACCATAATCTTCTTCCTCTTCTGGCCAGAATATGATCTCTATTTTTTCTAAGGGAATTGGATGGCAGAGTGGAATGAGATGTGGAGTTTCCTTCGCACCCATTATACCAGCAAGTCTGGCAGTTTCATAGACGTTTCCCTTGGTGATCTTAAAATCCTCAATTTTTTTCAGAGTATCTTTTCCCACCCTGATCCTTCCCCTTGCCACTGCGATCCTTTCGGTGGGATTTTTCTCGCCAATGTCCACCATGTTTGCTCTTCCATCTTTCAGATGGCTTATTTCTTTCATCCCCTATCTCCTGTAATCAAGGACTTCAATTTTTACCCTGTTTATCATGTCCAGAACCTTTACCTGATTCTCTATACCCCCAATTATGAATCTTATATGGGTAACGTCAGCAGGAAATTGATCAAAGGTTGGATCAACCGGAATCCATTTTCCAAGGAAGACCTCAACCCATGCATGATAGAAAAAGTAACCGTTCTGATAAACCACCCCTGCCACTTCTCTTGCAGGAATACCAGCTGTGCGAAGCAGTGCTGTAAGAAGAACTGCATGTTCGTTGCAGTCGCCCTTTTTCATCTTTAAAACCTGAAGGGCAGAAGGTACAGATACAACTGGTTCCTGTTTCAGATACTTAAAAACCCAGTGATTTAAATTTCTTGCAGTTTCAACAACGTCGCCACCTGCAACCTTTTTTACTACTGTCTGAAATTCCTGAGCACCCGTTTGAATAAAGGGTGTTCTTGCGAGGTAGTTTTGTAATTTTTTCAGGGGGAGATGCTGGATCTTCCGTGGAATGGAGGCTCTGTGGATTATGAGAATGTTGTCTTCAAGGTCCTGCACTCCTCCATCAAGATCAAATTCCTGAAGATTTATCCCTGAAATTTTGTAGGATATCTCAGTAAGTTTTTCAGGTTCTGAAATTGGTTTATTTGAAGGAATTGCCACTGACCAGATGATATTAACATTTTCAAGAGGAGCAAGTGCCTCTTCTTTTGTCACCCTTTTCAGGACAAAACCTCCTCCCGAGTCCTCCTCAAGTACCCCGATTTCGGGGGAGATAATTGCCGTTACGAGGGTGTTCCCATAGACAAACTTTACCCTGTATGCCCTTATTATTTTGCCCATGTATCTGTATGGGATCTCCTCAACTACCTCAATTGTTCCGTTAACTTCCTTTCCCAGAAGGGGGTCATAGAAGGGAAAGGTAAATTTTTCTCCCACTCTGACCTTTTTCCTGTTTACAAGATCGTATGCAAGATCTGGAAGGAAGGGTGCCTCTGGAGAGGGAAGGGAAATGGTCTCTTTCCCGGAGGGCGTTTTGAGATCTATGAGCAACTTTCCATGCTCATATTTACCCTCTCCGCTGAAGTTAATACCTGTGGGAGTTGTTATTGAGAAAGAAAAGGTCATGATTCTCAGGTCCTTGGAAAGTTTGCCCTTTAATCTTGAATAGAGAAGTTGCTGTTTCCCAAAAGTGGTAAGTTTCATGAAGAGAAAATCCTCCACAGAATAGTCTCCATCTTCTGGAATCAATTTCAGGTAAGAGTACCCGATCTTTTTATTTCTGTAGAGCACGAGCCACCACCTTGTCCCCGATGTGAGGGAGGAGATGTCAATAGAGTCTGAAATGAGAGAGGGTTCGGAGGGAGAAAAGTACATGACAGCAACAGGGATCCATGTGAGGATCAGGATTATTTCCACAATATTTTTTATTTTTTTTCCCATTTTTTGATTTCGATCCTCTTGTCAGTAATTATAGCGTAATTGTGTTCCATGTACCATGCTCCCACCACAATCAGGAATCTTTTTCCATTTTGTACGAAAAAACTCCTGTGTGAATGGGCAGCCACATAGCTGGCTTCATCATGAATCAGAAAAAATTTTTTTAATCTTCTGTTGACCTCCTCGCTGTCAATTTTGCCATTGTTTCTGCTGTTGCTACTTATCTTCATTGCCACTTTCCAGAGAAGGGTTGAGGGTAACAGGGGACACAGGAGGTTAACGAACTTTTCAGAGTGCAACAATCCTCTTACAGGGGGGAAAAGGGGGTTTAGTGATGCTATTACATCTCCGTGGGTGAAGATAACTTTCTGTCCTGCGATTTTAACACTCCATTGAAATGGCTCAATTTTGACCCCTTTTATCGAAACACCAAACTCATGATTCCCCTCAATGAGCACGATTTTTTTATCTCTGGAGATCCTTTCCAGAAAGTTTACAAAGTCACTCACACTTTCTGAGAGTTTTTTCTCACTGTCGCAGTAAAATTCAAAAATATCACCTAAAAGTACTATGAAATCAAAATCTTCTTTTGTAAGATTTTCCAGGAGGTCTATAAGGAGGTGGTAATCATTGTTCTTTTCTTTAACATGTGTGTCGGCCACAACTGCTATTTTCATAGCAGGCTCCTGATAAATTCAGCAGTTTCTTCAAAGGATGGCAGGATACCTGTCCATAGTTTGAAAGAGAGAATCCCCTGCCCCGCCAGCATCAGGTAACCGGGAAAGATTCTGAACCCCCTCTTTTTTGCCTCGATGAGCAGAGGAGTATCAACAGGTTTGTATACAATATCTGCAATGATGCTTGAATTTTTATCTTCAAAGTTCCATCCAAGTGGAATGGTCTCTCCCTTCATCCCCAGTGGGGTTGTGTTTACGATGACAGAGAAAGGAGGGAAGGAGTATCTTATGATTTCATCCCAGATTCTCACTTCACTTTCAACAGTTGTCCACTCGTGGAGATCATTTATGATACTTTTCCCCTTTTCCTCATGCCTTGCAAAAATTGTGATTTTTTTTATTCCCCTTTTTACCCCCTCACCAATTATTCCCCTTGCAGCTCCACCGCTACCAAGGATGTAGAGTTTAATTTCCCCATATTCCATTTCAAATCTTTTCTCCATAGCGTCCCAGAAACCTGGTCCATCTGTGTTGTACGCCTTAATCCCTTTTTCTCCAGCTACAATTGTATTGGTGGCTTTTACAAATTTGCTTAGTTGATCACTCCAGTCTGCTATTTTCATCGCTCTTTCTTTATAGGGGATGGTTATGTTGAGTCCCCTGACTCCGGAGGCGATGAGTCCCCGAATCGCCGTTTCAAGAAGGTCAGGATTTTCCACTGGAAAGGGCAGATACACATAGTTCAGATTGTACTTCTCAAAGAGATAATTCTGAAAGAGGGGAGAAAGAGAGTATCTGACCGGGTATCCAACGATACCTGTAACAATAGTATCACCCGTTATCTGCCTCATTTTCCAGAATCTCTTTTGCCTTTTTAATGTCATTCCTGATAGTTTCAATCAGTTCCTCAGGAGATGAAAACTTTTTCTCATCCCTTATTCTCTCAACAAAGTGGAGCCTCACTTCTTCGTCGTACAGATTTCCATCAAAGTAGAAAACATAGGTTTCTATGGAGAGTTTGCCTTCCTTTTCAAAAGTGGGGTTGAATCCTATGTTGGTGACAGAGGGATATATCTTTTCTCTGTGCTGAAATCTTGTGGCGTAAACACCCCTAAGAGGTATCAGCTCATTGTATGGCTCCATATTAGCAGTTGGTATGCCAAGGGATTTTCCCCTTCCCTTTCCAGGAATAATTTTTCCATCGATGAAATACTCCCTTCCCAGAAGTGCAGCTGCCTTTCTCACCTTCCCATTGAGCAGATACTTTCTTATTGAGGAACTGCTGATGATCTCACCATCAATCATCACTGGTGGCAATTCTTCAACCTCAAAGTCGTACTTTTCTCCCATTTTGTCCAGAAGCTGATAATCCCCAGAACCTGCCCTTCCGAATCTGAAATCATAGCCAATATTTACCTTGGCAGGTTTTATGTAAGGAACAAGGATCCTTTCTATGAATTCCCTTCCATCCAGTTCGTAAAACTCCTCTGTGAAGTTTATTATCAGGAGTATGTCTACGCCAAGCTTTTCTATCAGTTCAATTTTCTGATCAATTGTTGTGAGAAGTTTTATTCCACTCCTCGCAAATACTTTTCTTGGATGCGGGTAAAAGGTGATGACAAGCGAGGGTATGTTTCTCTCCCTTGCTTCTTTTACACTTTTGCTGATAAGTTTCTGGTGTCCAATATGCACACCGTCAAAATTTCCTATGGTTACAACCCTTGGATGGGGAAACTTATCCAGCTCTCTGTAATCTCTTACGATTTTCACGAGAACTTATCCTGAAATTTTGTTATCGCTTCTTTTGACCCGATGAGCATTAGGATATCATCCCTTTCTATGGGGGTTTCAGGATCGGGAACGATTATGGGTGTATCCATGTTTTTCTTTTTTATGGCAACAACAAAGACACCATACTTGTTTCTTATTCTGCTTTCAATAAGGGTCTGTCCCACCAGTTCATCCGGGGCCTTGATTTCAATGAAACTGAATCCGCTTTCAAAGTGTGTGATGTCGAAAACATTCTTTGATGCTATCTTATACGCCACCCTCACAGCCATGTCTCTTTCGGGATTGATTATTTCATCTGCGCCGATTTTTTTCATGATTGTGGCATGTGTATCGTTGGTGGCCTTTACGATTACCCTTTCTACTCCCAGTTCCTTTGCATAGAGAGTTGCCAGAATGCTGGTTTCCATTGGTTCTCCAATGCTTACAATGCACACATCCATATTCACAAGTCCCGCCTCTTCCAGAGCCTCTTTATCCGTTGCATCGAGGGTCACTGCAATGGTGGCATATGGCTGAATGGCCTGAACAAGTTCCTTTCTGTTGTCTATGGCCACAACTTCGTGGCCAAGATTGAACAATGTTTTAACTATTTCTGAACCAAAACTTCCCAGACCTATTACTGCCACTTTTAATCTTTTCTTCATTATCCCACCATCAGGTTTTCTTCTGAGTATATGATTTTGTCCTCCTTGCCTTCACCTCCTATAGCAAAGGCGAGAGCAAGAGGTCCCACTCTTCCAACAAACATCAAGATTATTAAAACAATTTTTGAATAATTATCAAGGGATGGCGTTATACCCGTTGATAATCCCACAGTTCCAAAGGCAGAAACCTCTTCAAATAGCAGCTGCAGGAATGGATCCTTCCCCTTAAAGAATGGATGGATCTGATAGATGAATGTCAGAGTAAGAAGGGCGAGGGAGATGAGGATAAATGAACTTATGGCGATGGCAATGGCTCTTGAGACAGTTTCCTGTCCTATGGTTCTGTTCATGAATCTGATGTTTGTTCTTCCCTTTAATCTGTTGATAAAAACTGCGAAGAGAACACCAGCTGCTGTCGTTTTGATTCCACCTCCTGTTGATCCGGGAGAGGCACCAATGAACATGAGCATCACCAGAAAGAAAAGTGTGCCGCTTGAGAGAGCACCAATATCGATGGTGTTGAAACCGGCAGTTCTTGCAGTGACAGCCTGAAAGTATGAGGCAAGTATTTTTTCACCTGTGGTAAAGTGATGGGTGGCAAAGTAGAAGTGATTTTCCAGAAAATAAATTGTAAGTGTACCGGCAGTGATGAGAATAAATGTTACGATGAGGGCCATTTTTGTATGAAGGCTGAAACTCTGGATTTCTCCCTTTATTCTGTAGTAGATTTCAAGGATTACAATAAATCCTATTCCACCCGTGATAATCAGAAGAGTTATTACAAGATTGAAGAAGAGACTGCTTTTGAATCTCATGAAACTGTCGGGGAAAAGGGAAAATCCGGCATTACAGAAAGCACTGATTGAATGGAAGATTGCGTAATAGATCGCCTTTCCCAGCGGGTAACTCTCTTCAAGGATAAAGTAGAGGGTCAGCAGAAGTGCCCCTATGCCTTCGAAAATAAAGGTGAATCTGACCACGCCGGTTATTAGTTTCAGTCTGTTCATCTTTTTATCTGGTGCAAAGGTGGAGAGAATGGTGTGCATGCCAATCATTGATATGTCTTTTCTCAGAATGTAGGCGAAGAAGATGGAAAAAGTCATTATCCCCAGTCCACCTATCTGGAAAAGAGTCATTATAACTAACTGGCCAAAATGAGTGAACTGGCTCGATATATCGTAGAGGGATAGACCCGTGACACACACTGCAGAGGTGCTCATGAAAAGTGCGTCTATAAAGGAGACTTTTACCCTGTGTGTACCTGGAAGCAGAAGGATCAGGGCTCCGGTCAGGATTGTGGCGGCAAAACTGAAAACAATTATTCTTGAAGGGGTGAAGAATGTTCTTAAATTTCTCATGATTGTTCCAGATTTATTTTACAATTGCTGAGGGTGTAAACCAGAGAAGGTCGCTTAATATTTTTGGCTTTTCCCTGTCTGTAAAGTCAGCGATGATAAACCCATTCCAACCATCAGCTATACAGAGTCTGTTCTGCCACATATAGATATTCTGCACCTCTCCGGGAGTCTTCAGGTGTGAAATAACATACGGTTTTTCTGGATCTGAAACATCAATCACGTAAGCCCCATTTGCTTTCCCTGCCAGAAGGACGTAGTTTTTGTGGACTTTTATTCCTGCAGTGTGAATGTTTAAATTGACGTGAGAAATCTCAAATGTGTTGTAAAAATCCTCAGCATTACCTATCATCATCCCTGCCTGGTCCCTTGCTGTGTAGAAGTACTTCCCCTTTGCGGCAATTCCCGTGGTTTCGTAAAGGGAAGCCATGTGGGAAGTTGGTTCGGGCCGGGTCATTCTTGTAATGTTTATGAGAGTAATTCCATTCCATCCTTCTGAGAGGTAGAGTCTGCCCTCTCCAACGGCAATATCTTCAATCTGTTTACCCCCCGAAAGCAGCTCGGCTATCCAGTATGGTTTTGGTGTCATCTGATAGATCTTAATACCATAACCCCGGTAGAGAACATATAAATAACCCTTTTCACAAACCACCCTTGTTGCACCCTTCTTTTTTATTGTGCTTACCAGGTAGGGGTGCCGGGGGTTGGAGATGTTGTAAACATATACACCCTTTTCTGTATCTGGAATGAAGAGAAGATCACCCATTCCGCACACGCTGAGAGTTTTTCCCCTGGATGGTACATAGGTTGTGATTACTGCCTGTGAAGGATTTGAAACGTTTATGATTTTTGCTCCGCCTTCATTATCTGCAACTGCTGCCACACTTCCGTTACACCACACATCCACTGCCCTGTTACCTATGTTGAAAATGGATGTAAGCTGAGGTTTTGCGGGATTTGAAACATCAAGAACTCCAAGGCCGTGGCTCGTCAGGGCAAGATAAATTTTCCCATTTTCAATAAAAAAATCATGAATCAGTTCCCTGTCGAATTTCCCGATCATAGAGGGTTCAGCCGGGTTGCTGACATCGTAAATAAGCAGTCCTTTTGTCTCAGGATTTCCTTCATGCACTTCTGATCCTGTGATTAGCAGGTAGAGTTTTTTATCTTTTAACTTTAATTTGAAAACCACTCCCTTTATGCTGGTCTGAGACACCAGTGGAGCAGAAGGAGGTTTTGAAAAATCATAGATAGCAAAGCCACTGTCTTTAAGTGCAACGTAGATGAACCTGCCGTCAGAATCAATGTCCCATGCTATACCGGGTGTGTCGATACCTCTGATAAGTTTTGGTGAGCAAGGATTTTTTATATTGTAGATCTGCACTCCATTGTTACCGTTGGAGACAAACAGGTAGGGAAAGGAGACCTTTATTCCCATACTCATATCTATCAATTTAATGGTCGCAATTTTCTGCAGTTCTTTTCCATTAAGCCTGAAAATCTTTACTCCGTCCTCAAAATCTGATACGAAAACAAAGTTCCTATAGGGGGCTATGTCGTAGGCAAACCCTCTTGTATCATACTGCGCCACCACCTCCGGATTTCGGGGATCACTCAGACTGAGAACATATACACCGCCCGTTCCTGCTGCCACATAGAGAAAATTTCCATTTCGCCTGATGCTTCTTATTTCACCATTGAGGGGTACCACTGATAGAATTGAAAAATCATTTCCACTGCGATCAAGAACGACAAGCCCTTCAGTGGCTGATCCCACATATAGAATTTCCCCTCTCAGATTAAGAGCGGAGAATAACATCAGCAGAAAAAAAAGTTTCTTCATATGGTAAAATTTTAACCCTGATGGGATTAGTTCGCAAGGGAATGGATAAATTTTGGGGTTCTTTTGATTGACAGAATTTTAAGAAATCCTTATTCTGAAAGAAAAAGGAGGGTAAATGTTTAAGGTTATACTTGCCCCGGTTGATGGTTCCGAATATGATGTTTCCATTGGAGATTACGCTGAATTTATACACGAAAGCTGGAATTCAGAGGTTATCGCATTACATGTGGTTGATATTATTGCACTTGAAGGTCCTTTTTTTCATGATCTTTCAGGTGCCATGGGGATGGAACCTCTGGTTAATTTAACAGGTAAGATGAAGGAATTGCTTGAGGAACAGGGCAGGATGATACTTGAAAATTTCTGTGAAAAAATGAAGAAGAGTGGAATAACCTGTCAGTCATTTCTTGATTCAGGAATTGTTTCAAACAGAATTGTTGAAAAGGCGAAACTTGCAGATCTGATAATAATGGGGAAACGGGGAATTCACTCGAAATATGAGAGGGATCAGATTGGTTCCACCACCGAGGGGGTACTCAGAAAAACTCCCACCTCTCTTCTGATTGTACCGGAGAAATTCAGGGAGATAAAAAAACCCCTTCTGGCATACGATGGAAGCAAGGTTGCAAGGAGGGCGATGGAACTTGCTGCCCACTTCTCTGAAAAACTTTCCCTCCCCCTTGGTGTTGTAACTGTGGCTTCTCCTTCAAAAGCTGACAGAATAATGGAGGAAGTGGAGATCTATATGAAGCCATTCAGCATTGATGTAGAATACATAAAACTCGAAGGTTCCCCCCATCATGAGATTGAGCAACTTGTGAAAAAAGAGGGTTTTGATATGCTCGTTCTGGGAGCTGTTGGCCACCACTTCCTCATTGAGATGATTGTGGGTTCAACAGCCATGTACCTGTTAAGGAATCTTGATGTGCCCTTTTTAGTGAGCAGATAGAACAAACTTTTTAATTGCTGAGGATACCCCTTCCGGTTCTTCCAGTATAACCATGTGCCCGGCTTCACTGAAGATTTTCAATTCCTTCGGGTCGGGTAATTGTGAATAAAATTCTTCAATGTTTTTAATTGAAACCATTCTGTCCTTTTCACCCGCAAGGAGCAATTTGGGCATGGTAAGAGTATTAAGCTCTTTCTCAACAGAATAATTGTCACATGCCTTCATATCTATGTATAGGGTTTCAGAACCATTTTCCTTTATCATCTGAGTTGTCATTTCCCTGTAGAAATCCACATCTTCCCCGCTCTTTGAAAAGGAAAACTGCGTGGAAAGGGAAGCTGTCAGCTCGAAATTGTTCTGTATCACATCAAACAGCTGGGGATTTACCGGCAGTGTTGATGATGAAGCAATAATGATGCTTCCCATGAGCTTTTCCCGATTCTTTATTGAATAGAGAAGGGTGATCGCGCCACCCATCGAATGTCCCCCAAGGAAAAATTTTTCCGCTCTGAACTCCTCAGACAGGGCATCCACTATCCAGAGATACTCTGAGAGATCACTGGCAGCCTTCCCTTCGCTTTTACCATGGCCGGGCAGGTCAGGAGTAACAACAGAAATATCTTCTTTAAGAAGGGGAAAGAGAGCAGTCCATACCCTGCTATCACTTCCTGCACCATGTAGAAGAATGAGAAGTGGCCTGTCTTCAAGCTGATCCGTATTGCTTCTGAAATAAATTTTTCCTTTATCTGTTAACAGCCAGCTCATTTTTGCTTCTCCTGTAGTAAATCTTACCATTCCTTTCTTCTTTCTCAACCCTTCCCTCTTCTTCGAGCATATCCAGGTTTCCTATCACTTCTGAGAAGATGAGAAAAATTTCATTTTTTCTCTCGGGGAAAAGAGTGACTGCAAGTTCAAATGGGGTTAGAGGACCATTTTCAAGTACATGCAGAATTTTTCTCTGCCTCAACGAATAGAATTTTCTTAGTGTGGCAATCGTTCGGGATGGTTCGGTAATACATTCTCCATGGGCAGGTATTACCATTTTTAAAGAAAGGGATTCAATTCTCTTGAGACTGGAGAAATATGTGGGAAGGCTTTTGAACCTCTCTTCTTCGCCCTTTTCTCCCAGTTCAATTATGGGGTTTGGAGAAATTTTTGCCAGGAGAGTATCACCACCCAGCATGATCCCTCTTTCTTCATCGTGAAGGCCTATGCATCCCGGTGTGTGGCCTGGAAGATGAATCACCCTGAATCTGCCACCATCGTACTCTATGATGTCACCTTCATCCACTGTGTCAATATCTTCCAGCTGATCTGCAAAAAAATTAAAATTCTTTCCGACCTCTATAAGTGCCCTGGATAATTTTTCTGGCATGCCATTTTTTACGAAAAATTCGTGGTATACTGCGGCGCCTTCGTCGTAGATTTTCAGGTAATCTTTATGTACCTTGAGCCTGTCTTTCTCATGAATGAAAATTTTTGCCCCACTTTTTTCACTGATGAAACTGGCAAGACCATAATGATCTATGTGGCCGTGGGAAAGAATAATCTTTTCAATCTGCCACAGATCAATGTTGTATTTTTTTATAAAATGGAAGAATGCTTCCTTTGCTTCCTCTGTCTTGAGACCGGCATCAAAGAGTATGAATTTATCTTCTCTTCTGATTAAAAAAGAGTATACATCACCCGCCTGTGGAAAAGGAGTTGGCATCACTATCTGATAAATACCCACAGTTCCCAGAAAATCTAAAACTTCCTCACGAAAAAGAGGCATTTTTCATAAAAAAACGAGGGGAAATCTCCCCTCGTCAATTAACCTTCTTCAGCCTTAAGTTGCTTTACTTTCTCAACAAATTCCGGCCACACTTTGAAGAAATCTGCAACCAGGCCGTAATCAGCTACCTGGAAAATGGGAGCATCTGGATCTTTGTTGATTGCCACGATGACCTTTGAATCCTTCATACCGGCAAGGTGCTGAATGGCTCCGGAAATTCCACATGCGATGTAGAGATTGGGTGCCACGATTTTACCTGTCTGACCAACCTGGAGATCGTTGGGTACCCATCCAGCATCAACGGCAGCCCTGCTGGCACCAATTGCTGCGTTGAGTATGTCGGCGAGTTCCTCAAGCATCTTGAATCCTTCAGGACCCTTGACTCCTCTACCACCAGAAATAACAATCTCTGCCTCTGTGAGTTCGGGTCTCTCAGATTTGATCTCTTCAAATTTTACGAATTTTGTTTTTACCTTTGAAGAGTCAAGTGAGTAGGAGAAATCCTCAATGGGTGCAGCTGTGTCTCCTGCCTCAGCGTGGGGGAAGGCTGTGCTTCTTACAGAGAGGACTTTAACAGGAGTTGAAATTTCTACCTCAGCAATTACATTTCCGGCGTACATGGGTCTCTTAAAGGTTTTATCATCTATGATTTCAAGGATATCGCTTGCCATTCCAGCTCCGAGGGCGGCTGCAAGCCTTGGAAGCAGGTCCTTTCCCTGTGCAGTTGCAGTTCCAAAAATGGCGGATGCGTCGTTCGCCTCTGCTATCTGTTTCAATACCTGGGTATAGCTTTCAGCCACATAGTTTTCAAGATCTGCCCCCTGAGCCTTAAGAACTTTTGCCACACCAAGTTTTGCTACTTCCTCAGCAACGGAGTCCACATTGTTACCCAGCACTGCAAGAATTACATCTCCACCAGCCTTTGAAACATAATCTTTTGCAGCACTGACTGCTGAAAGTGAAGCTTTTTTCAAAGCACCATCTCTTGTTTCAATATATACTATAGCGTTTCCCATGGCTCTTCTCCTTCTTTAGGGTTAGATTACCTTTGCCTCTTCGTGGAGGAGTTTCACAAGTTCATCCACACTTTCAACAATCTTACCAGCTTTCCGTGCTGGTGGTTCAGACATTGCTTTCACCGTGAGTTTCGGTGAAACTTCCACACCTAAATCAGCAGGGGTCATTTTGTCAAGTGGTTTTCTTTTGGCCTTCATGATTCCCGGGAGAGAGGCGTACCTTGGTTCATTCAATCTCAATTCAGCGGTAATGATTCCTGGCATTTCGAATTCAACTGTGGTGAGACCACCATCCACCTCTCTGACCACCGTTACCTTTGTACCATCAATCTCCACCTTTGATGCAAAGGTAGCCTGGGGATAATCAAGCATCTCTGCCAGCATCTGCATCGCCTGACCCAGGTCATCATCAACTGCCTGCTTACCGGCAATTATGAGATCAGGCTGCTCTTTTTCAACGACCTTCGCCAGAATGGCAGCAACATTTGGGGGATCAATGTAGTCCGGGTGAACCACAAGGATTGCCCTGTCGGCACCCATAGCCATGGCGGTTCTCAGCTGTTCAGTGGATTCCTCTCCACCAATGGAAACGACCACAATTTCCACATCACCGAGTCTCTCCTTGATCCTGATAGCTTCTTCCACAGCGATTTCATCAAAGGGATTGATAACGAACTTCAAACCTTCAGTGTCGATCCCGGACCCATCTTTTTTCAGTTTAATTTTAACATCTGGATCCGGAACTCTTTTAACTGGTACAAGGATCTTCACGATAACCTCCTCCTTTTAATGTTTTTTCAGAATTCCCTCAAGAAATATTTTATGCAGTTTGTCCACCACCGGTGCCAGATCATATTTTTTACCCTTTAAAACCCAGTGGAGAGTTATTTCGTCAAGAGTTCCAAAGATTACCCTCTTCATCAATCCTGCGTCAACATCCTCTCTGAAAATGCCCTTCTCTTTACCTTCGTTTATGATGTCTTTAATGATGTTCAGGTACTTCCGGAAGGGTTCGTTGGTGTACTCTTTCATGAATTTGGCACTCTGCCTTAATTCAACCTGAATAACTTCTGCAAGATCAGGATAGTTGGTTGCCAGTTCAAACTGATTTTCTATGTAAATCCGGAGTTTTTCCACAGGATCGTCAACTTCTTTCATCTTTTCATTGAGGGTGGTCAGTATAACGCTCATTGCCTCTTCAAAAACTTTGATGAGAATATCATCTTTGTTTTTAAAGTAGATGTAAATGGTTCCATCAGCCACCCCTGCCTCTTTCGCTATCTGGGAAATGGTGGAGTTGTAGAAACCATTTTTTGCAAAAACCCGCACGGCAGCATAGAGTATTTTTTCTCTTTTATCAACCTGTTTTTTCAACCCGTTATTTTTTTTCATTTTATCCACTCTGAATGAATACTCATTCATATTACCACTATGACAATCTCCTGTCAAGTTGAAGGGATTGAAGGGAGAGAATTTTTATTTTATCCCCATCCCCTCTGCTATTTTCCTGAGTGGCTCGTGATATTGAAGTCTGAAGCAGTTTATGATGGCGTTTATATTAAAGAGAGGATTGTTATTCCCGGTAATGTTTCTGCATACAGGGATCAGAGGAATTTTTGAAGCATCAATTACAACAAGACCATAAAAATCGGGGGATTGAAAACCCGAATAGTAAAGTGGTACACCTTCCTCAGGCAGGAGATTATCTGGCGGCAGGGGTTCAATGTTTCCTGTTATTACATCACCGTAAAGGTTGATGTCACCAAAGAAATCATGATTTGGTATGCCTCTATCAATGAAGAAGAGGTCAAAGTGACCCTGATCAGAAGTTACACCGCTTATAAAACCGTAGTAATAGTTTCCTCCTGTAACCCATTTTCCAAAGAACTGGTATGACCCATCGGGGTTTTTCTTTTCCATTTCAAAGACCATCAATGATTCAAAAACTTCAAATCCCGGGTTGTTATCCTCCGTTGTACATCTCTTACCTGGAATAAAATCGAGGCGGTTACCAATTTCGCTATCTGTAATGCATGAAGAGTAGTCGGGATTGGGGACCCATGCAGGAAATAAAGCCCTCAATCCTGTGAAGGTGGAATCGGTGAAGGCTGATGCAAAAAATGAGCCTGCATTGATTTTGAGAAGACCTTCAGGGAAAGATGCAGGTTGAGGTTCGTCGGGAGTGTAATAGTCGTGAAGATCCTTAAACAGGGAGTTGAGAATCGGGGAAATATCCACAGGTGAAGGTTTTCGGTTGAAGTTTTCTAACTGTGCTTCAAGGGACTTGCCAAATTCAAGCAGTTTTTCAATTGTTCCACTTGATAAGGGATTTTTAAACTGATAGTGCTGGGGGATGAAATTTTCAAGAGCAGGGATGTAAATTGTGTCACCTGTGGAAAATTTGCCGGGTTCCGGATCATTCTGGTCTTC
The DNA here is from genome assembly GCA_026985515.1 of bacterium. Lineage (GTDB taxonomy): Bacteria > JALSQH01 > JALSQH01 > JALSQH01 > JALSQH01 > JALSQH01. Next base: position 5,277 of record JALSQH010000252.1, on the reverse strand, counting down.
AAGGAATTGAATGAAATTATCATCCTGTTTCTTTGTAAGTTCAAGATTTATTGCTTCAAACAATCCTGGATTTGGAGGAGCGTAAAGAGTGTTCTGATATTTCAGAATGGTTTCTCTACCTGTCAGGTAACTTAGAGCTGCATCAAGGTGCAGTCTTAAATCATATGAGAAAATTTTCTTCCCCTCCAGAGGATCAAAAGCGAGAAATTGTGGGTCCCTGTGAAAGGAATCAGCGAGAAAATGGGCAAAGAAAATTTCTCTGGGGATTGCTTCTGATGTGGTTATGTGGGAGTAGTTGTCCAGAATGGGGCCAAAAGTGACTGTATCTCCAAGTGTCAGACTTCTGAGCAGGTTTTCAAAAACATACAACCAGTTGTTAAGAGATCCGATGAGCAGTACCTCAACATAGGTCCAGTTTCCATTGAGAAGAAGGGAATCTGTAATATAGAAAGAGTGAGGTTCAATTTTCAGATTAAACACTCCAAGAATTTGCTGAAGTCCCTGAATATTCAGATGCAAGGATAGGTATTTCACTTTAAGGTGAACTTTTGAAGGGTCCAGAGACGCAAGCATTCCAATTCTCTTTTCAATATCACTCATAAAGGGTATCAGATTTTCAAAGAACATTCTTTGAAAAATGGCGGAAAAGTCGCTCATTGATGAGAGAGGTTTAAATATAGTATGTACTCCATTCACATTGGCAGTCAATTTTTCCAGCAGGTACTTTAAGTCTATTAAGATCATTGAATAGTAGGCTGTCACAAGATGCTTTGAAATAATATCGGATATGGAAGATTCATACTGCATAACTTCTTCAAGCCTGTTTATGTCGTCTTCCGATAAACCTTCAGACTCAATTTTTTTAAAAATTTCCACAGCATTTGCTTTTATTCTGTAAATCCTGGGCAAGTCATAGAGATTAAAGTTTATCTTATCAGGTTCTGGTTGATTGTGCTCGGCAATAAACTCTGCCACTAAATAGGCCATATATCCACCGCAGCTGTAAAGGAACAGAGATAGAAGAACTGAAGGAATAAGAACTTTCAGAAGTTTTCTATTTGAGATCATTTTCATTTTTGCCTCCTTCTTTAAGTTTAAAACAACCCGGAGCAAAAGGCAAGTAACCTTCTGATTTTTATGCAATTGAAAGCAGTGGCATCAATGTTGCAAGTTGAAAGGGAAGGGAGAGATATATGTCATTTTTTTCTGAAATTTTTTCATGTTTTTTGAAATTTTTTCAGGAGGTGAAAGATGGGGAGAAAGATAGGGTACCTAATTCTCCTTTCCCTTTTTATTTTTATGTCTGGTGGCTGCAGGAAAAAACGTCCCCGGCCAGTTCAACCCACTCCACCAGCTAAGGTAAATCATTCCCCGGTACTTGTCCTTTCTGCCACACAGATCAGTGTATTAAAGGGTGAACAGGTTGTTCTGGATGCATCGGGATCTTACGATCCTGATGGAGATACACTCTATTATCAGTGGAGCGATCTGGATGGACTCTTTGAGGGACAGAATGTTAATTTTTCATATCCAGCAATCACTGGTACAGCGGATAAGCTTGGAGAGTTTCATTTTAAGGTTGAAGTATTCGACCTTCATGGCGGGGCAGTTACAGGAGAGGTGGTGGTGAATGTGGGAAGAACATACTCACCAGCCAGTTACACTGTTTATCTAACTCTTCCCGGGGGAGTACCACTTCCAGATATACTCGACCCATCTGGCAGTGTGGTGGATTTGAAGGTGGTGGTTGAAGATCCAGATTTTGACAAATATGGTGACCAGATAACCTGCACCTACAATTTTGCCATGAGTGGTGTAACAGAAGAGGTTAACGGATATATGAGATTTGGTCACGGAATAACAGAGGTAACTCTAAATTCTCTCAGACTTGATTTCGGGAGTGAGGGGAAGGTGAGATTCAGTTTAACATGTGTGGAACCAGCAGAAGGTGGTGTGAAGAGATACAGTTACGAGAAGGATTTTTATATTTTCAAACTGCTTTCAAATGGTGAGCCTGAAGCAATATTTGTTTCCTCAGGTAAGGAAGCTCCCGCAGGGAAAGTTGACACCTGTTACGACGAAAGTGTCACAGATGGATCAAAGTGGGGGACACCAGTCTATCCCTATCACTGCATAACAAGTGCAATAGAGAGGATGAAAAATGAAACGGAGAGGAAAAAAATCTACATTGCAGAGGGGTTTTACAATGAGCAGGTGGTTGTGGATACTCCTTTTGAGCTCATAACAGGCGGATTCAGAAGTGACTGGTCAAAGGATGAAAGTGCAAGACCTGTAATCTACTATGATCCCGGTTATGATATTCCCCAGAATGATTACAGTACCCCTGATTTTCAAACTTTTACAATGGCTTTTATCTATGACGGGTCCCTCTCCTCCAGCGGCAGTGGTACAGCTAAGGTTGAGAAACTGGCGATACTCCCATCACGGAAGAATGTTATAGGTGTATCTACAGCGCTGCTTCTGGATTCGGGAACCCCTTATGATGATTCAACCAATGCCGCTTCAGATTATGTGGCTGATCTCTTTTTTGATCAGTGTGAATTTCCTGCAGCGCTCACTTCAGGAGCCACCGTTTATCCTGAGAAAGTTACGATTGTAGAGGGTCTCCAGGGGAAGAGGATCTGGTTTAACAGGATATATGTTTCTGATTACAGGAGCATGGGTGCAGGAGAGGAGTATTTTAGCAGGGAGTTGACGAAGAGTGTACAGAAATTTTATTTCATGAATTTGAATCCAGGAGAGGCTCACGCAATGGTGAGATTCAGCAATTTTGGAATATCCAATTCAATACTTGATATGAAGAGTCTGAGCGGAAAGATTATTGACACCAGACATTCTCCTTATCCCTACATAGATGGGTATGTGTGGATTTTGTACAATACGATTATTTTGAGAAGCAGAAACAACATAGTTTTTGATCTTCCACTATGGAGATACACAAGTTCATATGGGAAATGGCTTTACTTTACGGGTAATATAGTTGAACCAGGTCCTGATTCCAGTGTCTTTGTTTATCCATATCAGCAGAGTTTTGCAGAAAATTACCTTTTCATGGACGGGGATACCAGTGATGGTGGTCCGGGTTCAGTAATGTTTAACTTATTCGTCATGGGTAATGGTTCAATTTACGTGAAATTTTCAGATAAAAGTGCTGCAACCCTTAAAGAATTTGATGTGGATCTTAACAATAACTCAGGGGCTGATGCCGAATCCCGCTACAACAGTGCAGTCACGGAGGGAGGATTGAAGTTGTTACTTGATTACAGTTATGAAGATACAACGGCTACCGGTGTTGATGGTGGCTATATCCCTTCTGCAGATTATCTTGGCTTAACTTCATCTGGTTTGTGGGGCGGGGATCCAGATTTTATTGACGCGGTTTCAGGCTACGATTTTTACGGAGGTATGAGGAGTGTGAATATTGTGGGTATACATACATGCAACGACGATTATACGGGCAATGCCTACAGGGACGACGATTGTTACAGAAGTGGTAAGTACAGGCAGTTATACTGGATAAGCGGTGATACATATTCAACAGAATGGTCTTTTACTGATGAGTCTCTTCTCCCCACCGACATAGGGGCGGTGGAGTTGCAGAGGTGAGGGATCAGTGAGGGGGAGAGCAGGGGTGGGAGACCGCTCCGCGGTCTCCCCGTTTTAAAATCTTATTCAAAATAGCTATAATAGAGGTGAAATGATAAAGGATCCTGAACTGTGGAAAAAATTTGAAGATGAATTTATCAGGAAAGATAACCTTTCCATTGACGCAAAATTTAACCTGCTTGAAGCAATGTTTGAAGAGGCCAGGGCTCTTGGAGTATGGGAGTCTGAAGATCCTCTTGAAGGAATAGAAGTCAAAATAAAAATAGCGAGGATACTCAATGCCCTTCAGGGAGATTCTGAGAAGGGTCGCGGGGGAACTAGATTTTGACTTCCTCTCCTGAATGTGAATAATTATCTAAAATTACAGGAAGGTTACACTTGTTGAAAAGAATCGTTGACCTCTTCCCTCTGTGGGTGATCCTCTTTGCCATTGTGGGCTTGATTGATCCCTCTCTTATGGCAGGCTGGAAAGGTGTGATTGTACCCGGTCTGGGTATAATCATGCTGGGGATGGGTATGACCTTAACCTTTGATGATATTCTCCGGGTTGTAAAGGATCCAAAGGGAATCTTTGTGGGATTTTTTCTTCAGTTTACCATTATGCCCCTTGTTGGTTTCATACTTGCAAGATTATTTGGATTTTCACCGGAACTTTTAGTGGGAATGGTTCTGGTTGGTTCTTCCCCGGGAGGAACTGCGAGCAATGTGATAACCTACCTTGCAAAGGGCGATGTTGCCCTTTCTGTCTCAATGACATCTTTTAACACCTTTCTCTCCCCTGTTATGACACCCTTTTTGACCTATCTTCTTGCAGGTCACTGGGTCCCCGTCCCTGTCTGGGGAATGTTCAAAAGCATTCTCATCATAATCATAATACCGGTCACAGCAGGACTCATGCTGAGATATCTTTTCCCGAGGGTGACAAAAAGTGTCAATCAGGTCTTTCCTCTTATTTCGGTTTTTACCATTGCACTTCTTGTGGGAATAATTGTCTCATTAAACAGAGAAAGGATTTTAGAGGCGGGTGCAGTTGTGGTGCTGGCTGTAATTCTCCATAATTTAACAGGTTTTCTCCTTGGATACTGGGGTGCGGCAATTTTTATAAAGGATGTAAAGCAGAGGAGAACAGTGTCCATTGAAGTTGGAATGCAGAATTCTGGACTTGCTATGGCTCTTGCAATAAAGCACTTTTCAGCCCTGGCCGCTCTTCCCAGTGCCTTTTTCAGTGTGTGGCACAACATAAGTGGCCCCATTCTTGCTACTGTGTGGAGGAGGGAAGATAATGGATGAAAAAATGGGAAAGATGAAAATAATTTATGGGAATTTCAGCACCGAGAGTGCCAGAAGAGACATCGAATTTCTATCCAATTCACTCATGGCGCTGGGGGTAGAGGAAATAATTATGAAGATTCCACCTGAAAAAACTGAAAGAGTCCCTGTAGATGGAAGTTTGAGGTTTCGCCTCTTCGGGTCCCTGATAGGGGGAAGTCTCGTAGAACTCGTCATTGAAGCTCCAATGGAAGTTTTAAGTTATCTTGAAGAGGAACTTGGAAGTGGCCTGAGCAGTGCCATAATAACTGTTGAGGCCACTTCCAGGCTGGCAATGAATTAGGCTTTTTCCACTGCTTCCTGCCAGATAGCCAGTTTCTC
>JALSQH010000251.1 GCA_026985515.1 bacterium | reverse complement strand
TCACCTGACTTCCATCCAGTGTAGAATGTATGGCCAGACAATATATGGAGCCATCTGTCCCTGGATCAAATCAATATGACCCCAGTGAGTATTTCCATCTTTAAATGTGAAAATTCTGTATTCTTTATCCCTTGATTGTGAAAAAAAATATGCTGGATACGCATCTGCATGGGTACAAAGAGTATCTCTATCACCGGTTATCACAAGAAGCGGAACATCCAGTTTTACGAACTCAGACCAGTAATCCTTCTTACCCTCCAGATCTGTAAACCTTCCTTCCGATGCCCATTTTATCATTATTTTCAGTATATTGATTCCCGTCTTATCAAATCCCTCTTTCAATCTGAATCTGGCAAGTTCTCTCTCAATGCTTCCAGGATACCATGGAGTAATCGGGAAGTCACGGAAAAGAGGTGAATTCAGAATTATTGTGGTCTTCTCAAGAATTTCACCCACAATGTGAAAAGGAACATAACCCAGCAGATCCAGGAATCTTAAATTCCTGTCTAGAGTAACTGCCAATTTTGATATAAGGTTAAAAATCTTCTGCCCCTGCCCAAACAGAAATACACCCCCAATGGTAACGATTCCCCTTATGTGATCCTTAAAAAAAGGTGCAGATGCATAGATTATTGCTCCTCCGAGACTGTGTCCAATTACAAATAATTTTTTTTCTCCACTAACTTCAACCACTTTTTTTACCGCAGATGGAACATCTTTTTCCACATAATCTTCAAACAACTCAGGGGGAGAGCTCCTGAAACCACTTCTACCATGTCCTCTCAATTCGAGGTTAAACACATCATATCCATTTACGGCGAGATAGTTTACAAAACTTCTATCAGGAAGATGCCATGAATATCTGTTCTGAGCAAAACCATGTATAAGAAGAACGGCACCCTTACCCCTATAATCAGGATGCCATTTTCTGATCATTCTCAGTTGTAAACCATCGGGAGTCTCAAAAGGAATGAAATCCTTCCAGAAAAAAGATCCCCACTCTCTGGTAATTTTTTGCCATACGAGGAATGGCATTACCCCTTACTGTTTTCCCTGTTTGAGTTTCATCTCGATTTTTTCAAGTAATTCGTGAAGTTCCCTCTGCCTGAAAGGCTTTTTTATGTATCCCGTTGCCCCTTTTCTGAGAGCCTCCAGAACACTCTCCTCCTCCCCCTCCGTACTGATAATAACTATGGGGATATCTCCATACTTATCCTTTTCTCTCCTCACAATTTCAAGAAAGGTGATGCCATCCATCAGGGGCATATTAATATCAAGCAATATAACTTCAATACCTTCAATCTCCTGCAGTTTTTTAAGTGCTTCCACCCCGTTCTTTGCCGTAATTAGCTCAACATTGGGGTATCTCTTGAAGGTCATCTTATGGAGATTAAGAATAACTTCAGAATCATCTACTGCAAGAATTTTCTTAAACATTTCACCTCTCCAGGTTTATTGTTCCATCGTGGATATAGAGATCTTCACCATTGTCAAGTCCTATTCTTGCCCAGAATCCACCTGTAATTTCTCTGTCGCTAAGCTTTTTGACCACCAGTAATCCATCCTTTACCTTCTGAATGGTTTTCACTGTCCCACCTGACACCGCTTCCTGATAGAAAAAGACTGCATCATCCTGAGACTGGGGTCTTCCAGTAACCAGATTGTATGTGTGAGGATAAGAAACCGACTTTATGAAAGTGAAGCTTATGCTGTATGTAACATTATCTACCTCCACATTGCCACCTATGTAAATAAAAGCCTGCTGTTCCACTATGCTTATCTGTTCCGGAGGTATGGTTACATTACTGTCTCTAACTGTAAAAGAGATTCCATTCTCCTCAGGGGCTTCCGGTAGTTCAGTTTCCCCTGATTTACCTTCCGACTTTTTGCCCGGAACATATCCTGTAAAACGCGTTCCCCCATTTGAAGAAGAAGTAGAAGTCCCGTTTCCCTTTTCTTCGCCACAGCCATAAGTAAAAACAAGAAGAAATACAATACCTGCAGCAATAATTTTCGTGAACTTTTTCATTCGTCTTTTATTTTAGCCCAAAAAAATCCTTTACTCAAATCTCAAGAGAAAAAATTTTTTCTTCCCCACCCTGAAAATGTATTTTCCCTCACGCTTCAATCTGAAATCTGGGTCGGTTATCTTTTCATTGTTTATTTTCACAGCTCCCTGTTGAAGCAATCTCTTACCTTCAGAAGTGCTGTTTATCACTCCTGCTTCTTTCAAAATTGAGGGCAACCATTCTTCATCCCTGGATGCGGGCAAAACTATTTCAGGAAGATCCTCTTCACGAATCTCTCTTTTTGAAAAGAGCTTTCTGAAAGTTTCCCTTGCCCTTTCCGCCTCTTCTCTTCCATGAAATCGTTCTACAATTTCAAAGGCGAGATTTTCTTTTGCCTCCATGGGGTGGATTTCACCCCTTTTCACTTTTTCAAGATACTCGTTGCTGCAGTTGCTGAGCAACTCATAGTATGTAATCATCAATTCATCTGAAATAGACATGATTTTTCCAAACATCTCCTGGGGAGGTTCCTCAATTCCCACATAATTACCATAGGATTTACTCATCTTCTGTACACCATCCAGCCCCACAAGAAGCGGCATCATCATGACAACCTGTGGTTCCTGTCCAAATTCTTTCTGTAGCTGCCTGCCAACAAGCAAATTAAACTTCTGATCTGTACCTCCAAGTTCTACATCCGCCCTCAAAGCCACAGAATCGTATCCCTGAATTATGGGATAGAGTAATTCATGCAGAAAAATAGGCTTATTTTCCCGGAATCTCTTTGAAAAATCATCCCTCTCTAGCATCTGCGCCACGGTAAATTTTGCAAGCAGTTCAATGAATTCTCTGGGTGTCAACTTTTCATTCCATTCACTGTTAAAAACAATTTTTGTTTTCTCCGGATCAAGAATCTTGAAAACCTGCCTTCTGTAGGTCTCCGCATTTTTCAATACTTCTTCACGAGTCAAAGCTTTCCTCGTTTCACTTCTTCCAGTGGGATCACCGATCATCCCTGTAAAATCTCCAATTAGAAAGTAAACCTCATGTCCCAGATCCTGAAATTGTCTCAATTTGTTGATCAACACAGTGTGACCAAGATGGAGATCTGGTGCAGTTGGATCAAAACCAGCCTTTATCTTCAGGGGCCTGCCAGTTCTGTAGGACTCTTCAAGCTTTTTGAGGAGACCATCTTCAGGTATAACTTCCACAACACCTCTCATCAAAAATTTGTAAGCCTCTTCAACAGATCTCACCTTTTCACTCACTTTCAATCCTCTCCTTTATACGTTTATAATCAACTACTCTGCCTGCATTGTCAATTTCAATCAAAACCCCCTGGACCTCTTCTTCCCCCTTTGCAACATTGAATCTTACAGGGATCTGAAACCTGATTCTGTAAAGAGCATCTTCTATTTTAGTTCCTATCACTGAATCAACGGATCCACACATTCCCGCATCGGTGATATAAAATGTTCCCTTTTTCAATAATCTTTCATCGGCAGTCTGAACATGCGTATGTGTACCTATAACAGCTGTAACTTTTCCATCAAGAAACCAGCCCAGAGCCTGCTTTTCGGCAGTGGCTTCAGCATGAAAATCAACAATAATTATATCAGCCTCACTCCTTATCTCATCAAGGATCTCTTCCGCTTTTCTGAAAGGATCATCAATTGGATCCATGAAGACTCTTCCCTGAAGGTTTATCACACCTATTTTAAAGTTATTTTTCTTTCTTACGGTGTAACCCTTACCCATCACTCCCGGGGGATAATTAGCGGGTCTCAGTATGAATTCAGGATACTCATCCAGAACCTTTGCACCATCCTTCTTATCCCATATATGATTTCCTGATGTCATCACATCAATTCCCATTTCTTTCAACTCGTTGAAGACCGGTCCCGTTATTCCAAAACCGCCGGCACTGTTCTCAACATTGGCTATCAAAAAATCAAAGTCCCTGAATTCTGATAAAAATTTCTTCACTGCTCTTCTTCCCGGTTTCCCAACTATATCGCCAAGAAAAAGGATCTTCATAATCTACCTCGCAAAGGAAATTGCTCTTGTCTCCCTTATAACAGTAACCTTTATCTGACCGGGATAGTTTAAATTTTTCTCAATCTCCTTTGCAATATCCCTGGATAACATCAGGGATTCCTCGTCGCTTATTTTGTCACTCTGAACTATTACCCTCAGCTCTCTTCCAGCCTGAATTGCATATGCTTTCTGAACCCCGTGAAACTGCATTGCTATGTTCTCAAGTTCTTCAAGTCTCCTGATGTAATTCTCAAGCATTTCTCTTCTTGCACCCGGCCTTGCAGCGGAAAGAGCATCTGCAGCCTGAACAATAACAGCAAGGATACTTTCAGGATTATCATCATGGTGCTGAGCAATAGCCTGAACTATCTCTGGGGGTTCTCCATATTTCTTGGCAAGATCTGCACCAATCTGAGCATGGGTACCTTCAAATTCATGGTCCACAGCCTTTCCTATATCATGCAGAAGTCCCGCCCTTCGTGCCATTTTCACATCAAGGCCCAGTTCAGAAGCCATCATTCCCGAGATAAAAGCCACCTCCATAGAATGAACATAAATATTCTGCCCGAAACTCGTTCTGTATTTCAACCTTCCCACAAGTTTGACCAATTCAGGGTGAAGTTTTGAAATTCCAAGATCAAAAACAGCCTTCTCTCCAGCCTCCTTGATCTCCCTTTCAATTTCCTTCTTTGACTGCTGAACCACCTCCTCAATTCTTGCAGGATGAATTCTTCCATCAGCAACAAGTTTTTCAAGAGAAAGCCTTGCTATTTCTCTCCTGACAGGGTTATGGGCCGATATGATAACAGCTTCAGGTGTATCATCAATTATCACATCTACCCCTGTGGCAGCCTCTATTGCCCTTATGTTTCTACCCTCCCTTCCAATTATCCTTCCCTTCATCTCATCATTGGGAAGCGTCACAACAGAAACAGTGGATTCAGAGACGTAGTCACCAGCGTACCTCTGAATTGTCAGTGCTATTATTTTCTTGGCCTCCCTCTCAGCCTCTTCTTTTGCCTCTTCAATGATCTGTTTCACAGTCTTGGCAGCTTCCAGTTTTGCTTCATCAATGATCTGTTGCTTGAGCTCCTCCTTTGCCTCTTCTCTTGTCATCCCCGCTATCCGCTCCAGCCTTGTTTTAACCTCTTCCACCAGCTGATCATAATAGGTAACTCTTCTCTCAAGATTCCTCTCAGTTTCAATAATGTCCCTTTCTCTCTTTATAAGTTCCTGCTCCTTCTTCTCAACCTGATCTATTCTCCTGTCAAGCACCTCCTCCTTCTGAATCAGTCTCTGCTCTTTCTTTCTGAATTCTTCTTCCTTTTCTCTGTACTTCTTTTCCATTTCAGATTGAAGCTTGAGCAATTCAGACTTTGTCTTTAACTCCGCCTCTTTCTTGATGTTCTCAGCCTCTTTTTTTGCCTCTTCTATAATCTGATCAGCAAGGTTCCTGGCATCCTCCACCCTTTTGGTGGAAAGTCTGTTAAAAATTAAGTATCCAGCACCTATTCCTGCTATCAAAGCGATCAAACCAGTTACCACAAGATAAATACCTGACATTTTCAACCTCCTTTTTTATACAGACACCCTCTCTCCTACCACTTTCTTCTCACTAACAACAAGTTTTACGGGAATATCATGCTCTTCAGCAGGCAACTCTCTGAAGAGGCACCTGTCATACACAATTCCAACACTGATCCCGCTGTAATTTTCCAGGAATCTGTCAAAAAAACCTCCTCCATATCCCACTCTGTAACCCTTCATATCAAATGCGACACCTGGAACAAGAATCAGTTCTGGTATTTCATTATCACACCTTTCAGGCTCCCATATTCCGTATCTGTTAATTTTTCCCCGGTTCCACCCCCTGTAACTACCCCAGCAGAGATCTTTCTCCTTCATTACAGGGAAGTAAAACCTAATTTCTTCAGCAACTTCCATTAACTTGAGAAGGGAAGGCTCTCTTTTTACAGGATAGTAAATACCCACAAATTTAACACCGGATTTCCTCACAAGGTTGCCTGTTTTGTGGAGAAAAATCAATTCGATAATTCTCTTAACTTCTGATGATAGAGAAAATCTATATGCCAGACAGAAGTTCCTTATGTCAAACTTCATAATAACACCTGTAAGGGGAAAGAGAGGAAACGAAAATTATCTTGATTTAAAGGGGATGTAATAAGTCCTTACCGACGAATTTATATATGAATTTGCCATTGCTTCCTCTTCTTTCCCCTTTCCTTATATTTTAATCCCCGCCTCTCTCCCCAAATCTTTCAAGTACTTCTGAAGCTCTATTTCCAAGCAGTTTCAAATTCTCCTGCAATTTCTCAGCCTTGACCAGATCCACTGCAAGATCAAAAGATAAAAGCAGCCATCTGGAGAAACTATCAAGATTTTCCAGCTTTCCTGCAAGCTCCTTCCATCTTTCATTTATCAATCTTTCACCAGCTCTGATAACTTCTTCACTCTCAGAAGTTAAAATCGTAAAAACCTTCCCTCCAATTACAACTTTTACTTCTCTCTCTTCCATTGCAGGAATATTTTACCAGAAAAATACACAAAATACAAACAGAGAAAAGGAGGGGTACTGTCAAGTTTTGTTCGCAAAAATTTTATTTGTGCCAAAACTGGCGTCTTGACTTTAAAAATTCTTTGTGATAAGGTATTTAGAGAAGGGAGGTGCATCATGAGAAAGGTGAAGGTATTTTTAACCATCACTTTATTTTTAGGGGGCCTGTGGGCAGGCAGACTTTCTGGATACGCCTCATACAAAGAATTAGCGGAACACTATGCTCCTGTAATTTACCAGGAGGTCTACCCCGACTCAACCGGCGCATTTGACAGAATCACTTCTGTTGACTTTGATGGAGATTTTGATCCCACCAACAATATTCAGAATGCCCTGAATGACAATGGACAGTTACCTGCTGCGGTTTACTACTTCGTTATTGAAAGTAAAACTCACTTTTTCATCTACTACTTCCTCTACCACGTATGGACAAATGAAGGTGGTCTGTCACCATACTCACACGAGTTTGACGGAATAATGGTGGTGGTTTACAAGGATGGTTCTACTTACGGTGACTTCACTGCCCTTGAAATCATGACAAATAACAGAGTTTCCGTCTACAAAGAACAACAGGGTAACGACATAGAAAGTGGAAGCCTCAATATAAGTGGTGGACTCGATTTCTACGATGACTCTTACTCTGCTGCAGGTATGTATGGTAATCATCCAGTGTTATTTGCAAGTTATGCACATGACGGCAAAGGCCATGATTTGAGGAACTGGCTTGAAGGAATAAAAACTGAGTCTCTACACATGCTTACCTATTACTTTGATCCAAATGCAACAGATTTCACTGCTCCAGCAGCAGGGGATGAATCCATTTCCAACGATGACCTTGGAGGAGACATAAACAACCTCAATCCTGTTCCCTATGAACTTATAGACATCACCTCTTCAAGGGGAATCTGGGAGTTGCAATTTTCACATCCAGAAATGTTTGACTCCACCGACAATTACTATGGATACATTCTTGGATGGCCCGGAAATTTCGGTAAGACCCTGAAATCAGCCCTCTATAATGGCAACTACCTCCCGGGTGAAGTTCTTCCCTGGTTCTTTGACGATTACGGTGACAGTTCATCTGTTCTGAGGGGAGACTGGTTCTTCGATCCCACAAGAGCTTTTAATGCACATGTCATTGTAAATCAGGACTACTCCTTCTACTATGGTGATTCCAGAACAGGAGCCCCCGGTCATCCGTTGCTTGTTCTCAATGGTATGTATCTCAATGAGAATTCTCCCAATATAACAAGTTATCCTCCCAGAAGTGTACAGCTTGGCAACAACTACATATATGATGTACAGGCTGAGGGATCAGGGACACTTCACTATGGTCTCCTTTATGCTCCTGATGGAATGAGTATAGATTCAGGAAGCGGGTATATTCAGTGGCATCCACCAAAAACCGGCCTTTATCATGTAATTGTGGAAGTGGACAACGGCAGCAGTTTCATGCTTCAGCACTTCACAATAAATGTAACAGCACCACCTCCTCCAGGTTCACACTCAGGTGGTGGAGGTGGATGTGACATGAGTGGAAACGGAAATATTCTGCCAGGTTTTCTCCTGATGATCCTCCTGCCATTCTTCTATAAGAAACTCAGATATCAAAAGGAAAGGGGTTAACTCCTTTCCTTTTTCCCTTCAAAGTTTTAAAATTAACATGTGGTAAGCTGGTTAGCAAGATTCATAGTAAAAAATTATCCCTATCTATTTCTCTTTGATCTGATTCTTGTCATCTTTTCATCAACCTATCTACCGGATCTCAGGATCAATAATTCATTGAAAGAACTGGTTCTGAAAAATGTGTCTGATACTTCTGTGCTTGAAGAAACAATAAAAGAATTTGGAAGTGACAGACTAATTACAGCAGCAATTCCCTGGAATATCAATGACCCTGCTGATTATGTGGCAATTGAAAGGTGCATAAACGATTTAAAAAGAATTCCATACATTGAAAGTGTTTCTGGAATAACAAATTTCAGCTACATCAAAACCTCGGGAAATACAATATCAACCGGTCCAATAGTGCCACACACACCGCCTGAAAGAAAAGAAATAAAAGAACTAAAAAGGCTTCTTTTAATCTCAAATCTTCTTCAGAACTATATTGTCTCAGATGACCTGAAATACACAGCTATCTATATAACCCTCTCAGAACAGGCATACAATGAGAATAGAATTGTATCTGTTGTGAAACAGATAAAAAGGATTTTACGTAAAAACTTTAAGAAATTCTACCTTGCAGGTGCACCTATAATGATAGAGGAGCTTTACTTCAAGGTTCGTCATGACATTTACATCTTCACAATTCTCCCGGTAATAATTGTTTTCATAATCCTATTTTTCATATTCAGGAACTTTTACTTCATCCTTTTACCCAATCTCTCAGTATGGTCCACCATGATTGTTGCCCTTGCATATCTCGTCCTGACGGGAAAAAACATAAACATATCCACCTCAATCCTGCCAACACTGATAAGTGTAATTGGACTGACAGATGTCATACACATTCTCAACCACTACAAAGGAGAATTTACGATTCTCAACGACAAAAAGAAAGCTCTTGTTAACACCCTTGAAAGAATGATAGGACCCTGCTTTATGACAAGCTTTACTACAGCACTTGGATTTTCCTCTCTCATGTTCAGCAATATTCAGACGGTAAAAGAACTTGGAGAAATTGCTGCTGTTGGAGTAATGGTTGCTTATCTCTACACCATAACTTTTGTGCCTTCTCTTCTCATGATAATTCCCCACAGGAGCCAGGTATCTATAAAAAGAACTCAACGGGGATTACTTGACAATTTTCTGGAATTTTTACCCTCCTTTATAAAAAGGCGGAAAAATGTAATCATTCTGATTTCGCTTATTTTAGTAATCTTCATGCTTCCCTTTGTATTCTTTCTCAAAGTTGAATCAAGCATGAGAGAATACTTCTCACCGAAAGATCCTGTCAGGGTGGCATACTCAATTATTGATACTCATCTTTCGGGATCAGCCCCCATTTTGATAACCTACAGGGGAGAGACAAATACCTTTAAGCATAAAAAAGCTTTAACAGAAATGGACAGGTTTGAAAGATTCATAGGTCATTACAGGCAGGTAAGAAAAATAATATCACTTCCTGTTATCGTTAAAGAAGTGAACAGAATTTTTCACAGGGGGGGCCCGGCATACTTCAGAATTCCCCGCAATAATAATCTCATAGCCCAGTATCTCCTTCTGATGGAGGGAAGCGAATTTCTGAATATGACAGTCAACGAGGAATATTCCTTTGCCAGATCCCTGGTTATGACAGCGAATGTAAATACCGAGAAGGTTGACGAACTTAAAAAGGGATTTACAGATTATCTCAAACAGAGATGGAGAACAAAAAACATAAAAGTTCACTTTACCGGAACAATTTCCCTTATAGTTGAAGTTGCTGACAGGATTGTGAAGGGCCAGATAGAGAGTTTCTTTACCGCCTTCCTGATGATATTCCTCATAATTGGCATTTTCTTTAAAAGTGCAAGAGTAGCCATTCTCACAATTCTTCCCAACATCTTTCCCATTCTTGCCGGACTATCATTTATGGCCATTGCACATATACCACTCAATTTGACCACAGTAATGGTGGCTTCCATCGCC
>JALSQH010000250.1 GCA_026985515.1 bacterium | reverse complement strand
AGGTACTCAAAGGATCCCCTGAAATCCGCACTTACAGGAATAGGAAAATCGATGATTTTCACAACTGTGGTCGTATCGGTTGGATTTATCATCACAGTGCTCTCCGCACTCAAACCACTCCGCCACTTTGGGCTTCTCACAACACTTGTTATGTTTGTGGCACTACTTGCTGATCTCATGCTCACTCCTGCCATTCTGGAGAAATTTTACAGAGATCGCCGTAATCTTACATAAACACCACCTTATCTGAAATTTTACTTAAAAAATTTTTGATCAGGAGATTCCTCTGTTATAATTAAATGAAAAGGAGAGGGAGGATAAAGTGCAGATTAAAAGGATTTTATTACCTGTTGATCTGTCCAAAATTACCCCTTTTGTCACCTGCAGGGGCAAGTTTCTTGCAAAAACCTTCAATGCAAAAATTATTTTATTACATGTACTTGAAACTGTCCCTGATAATGAAATACCCACAGAAATCAGCTCCATCTTCAAAAGTTATATTGAAGAAGCTCTCAAGGGTCGAATTGCAGACATGGAGGATATAGAAAAGGAATTGAAAGAAGAGGGCATAGAATATGAAATAGTCGGGGAAGCAGGAAAACCTTACGAAGAAATTGTAAAAGCCTCTGTCAAGTATGATGCAGACATCGTTGTTATCGGAAGCAGTCACAGAATAAAAAGGATAATTCTTGGTAGCACTGCTGAAAAGGTGGTCAGATACTCGCCTAAACCTGTCTGGGTATGCAGAGACAGAACATGCCATTCTATCAAAAGCATTCTGGTACCTGTAGATTTTTCGGAATTTTCCGAGGAAGCAATGAAATGGGGCCTCTATCTGGCAAGGGTATTTGACTCCAAACTCACCGTCCTTCACATAGTAAAACCAATAATAAGATCTCCAACATACATCCGCCTACTTAAAGAGAAAAAACTTTCCTTGCGAGAAATTGCGCATCTTGAGATGGACAAGTTTCTTCTCAAGTTTGACCTCACAGAAATAAAGTACACCACCAAAATTCTCATGGGGGAGCCACATAAAAAGATAACCCAGCTTGCAAAGAAGGAGCAATTCGACCTTATCGTTATGGGAACACATGGCAGAAGCGGGATTTCTCACCTGATTCTGGGAAGTGTAACAGAAAAAGTTCTTGAAAATGCCTGCTGTGATGTTCTTGCAGTAAAACCTCTAAAAAAGGAGGAGAAATGAAAGTAAGAAAAATTCTGGTTGCCGTGGATTTTTCTGAACTTACTGAAAAACTGCTTTTAACTGCCAAGATCCTCAAAGAAAAGTATGAGGATGCAGAAATAATTCTGTTTCATTCAATTGAGAAACTTCCAACTGATTACAACTACTGGATTTTCATTGAAACTCTCGAAGAAGCGATAAGGGATCTGAAAAAGCAGTTAAAGGAAAAGATTGATTCAATGGCATCGCAATATCTTGACTCCTACAAAATTGTAATTGGGGAGGGAAACCCGGCATCAGAAATAAGGGAAGTTGCACGCAGAAGAAGGGTTTCTCTCGTTATCGTCGGAAACAATGGAAGAACAGGCATAGAAGAAGCAATTCTTGGCTCCACTTCTGAAAAAATTGCAAGAAAGTGCAATATTCCAACACTCATCATTAAACCAAATGAACCGGTCAACTTCTCAAAAATACTGATCCCGGTGGATTTCTCAGTACACTCTCTCCAGGCTTTGAAAAAAAGTTTTGAACTCCTTCAGCCTTTTTCTCCAAAGTTCTATGTCATGCACGCCTTTGAAGAGCCCACATTTCTCTACGAAGGTGTCGTTGAAATAGGGACATTAGAATTTTTCCATCGATTAGAGGAACTTGAAAAGGAAGCAGAGGGCAGAATTGAAAAAATAGTTGAAGATTACAGAAAAAAAGGATTTGATGTAGAAGCAATATTTGAAAAGGGCAAACCATGGGAAAAGATACTTGATGTTGCTCACAAATACCAGGTAGACCTGATTGCCATGTCATCACATGGGAGTTCAGAAACATTCAGCATATTAATGGGATCAACAGCACATAAGGTTCTGACAAAATGTAAATGTAACGTACTGATTTTCAAGCCCAGCAGATAAACATTTTCTCTGTTTTTCTTGCCAGAAAGGTAATTTTTCATAACTCCTTAACATATCGTGTCAATTTTTACTTGATTTTTTTGACGCAATGTGTTAAATTCTTATCAAGAAAAAAAGGAGGTTAAAGATGGCAACAATGAAAAAAGTAGTTGCAAAAGAAGTATCGCAAATTGAGGGCATCTGGGAGAAAGTAAAAGAGGCTCTTTCATCAGTTCCTGGGATAATCTGGTTTGGAATTGTCAATGTGGTCATAAGTTATGGCTATCTTTTCCTGCCGGAAGGAGCGATTATCAACAGATCTCTCAACAGTGTGAATCTGGAAGTGGTATTTATTTACATGCTGGTTGCAACACTTGCAGGTATTGTCTGGAGTATTTTCAGTAAAAAAGCAGGAAACTGGTGCAGGATTTTCTCCATACTTCTCAATGTGGCTGCAGCTTTTCCATGGTATGCACTCCTCTACTTTCTCATCAGATTAGTTACATTCCAGTAAAAAAAGAGGGCGGGGTTACCCGCCCTTATTTTACTTTAACTTCTTGCGAAATCCCCAAACATCAATTATAATTTATTCAAAAATCTGGGGAGGATTGATGAAGAAATTTATCATTTCATTTCAAGTTATTCTTTTGCTTCTTGCAGGATGCAGTAAAATTAAAGTTCCAGAGACAAGTCTTGTAGGAAGAGTCGGAAAAACCATAATATTTGAAAGAGATATTCAGCTCACGAGAAGTGCCATTGAAGCATGTTTTCCAGATCTGAGTGAAAAAATGAGTGATGAGGCTGCATTCACATATCTTTTGAAGGGTCTGATCTCAGAAGAAATTTGCAGAAACTGGGGTTGCGATCTTGAAAAGGAGATAACAGAAAAAGAGCAGCAGGAATTGTTAAAAAAATGTGATTCACCGCAATTACTTAATGAGATTTTCAATAACAACAAAAAACTACTCTTTAAAGATTTTGTTATTCCCCAGCTTGCCACTAGAAAACTCTTTTCAAAGATATACAATGGAAATCCTGAAGCCCACAGGAAGAGCTTTAAGAGAGCCGTTTCATTTCTCAAAGATCTTTCAAAAGGAGAAAATCTAAAATATATTGCCCAAAAATATCAGGCAAGATTATTTATTGTAACATACGATAAAAAAAGCAAGAATTTTACATGGACACCTACAGGTAAAAGATATCCATATGGGAATCCAATTACAACGATAGAGGACAAAGCCAAATATCTCCAGGTAGCGAAAAAATTAATTCCGGGAAAAGTTTATCAATCCATTGTGGAACAGGTAACCGGATTTGAAGTTTTCAAGATGCTGGAAAACACGCCAGATCATTTCACCCTGCTTCTTGCTTACTTTCCCAAAACGACCTGGAATGAATTCTACACTGGAGAGGCAAATAGAATAACCATTATCATGAAGGATCCTTCATACTACCAGGCAATAAAAGATAAGGTAGACTGGCTGCAGGGAGTGAAGGTAATTTACTGAACTTAAAGAAAAATCTCTCTTTACTTGACAGACCAGTGCAATTTTATAAACTAAGTTTCGGTGGGCAGGTAGCTCAGTCGGTAGAGCAAGGGACTGAAAATCCCTGTGTCGGCGGTTCGATTCCGTCCCTGCCCACCATTTTAGTTTTCTAAAAATTTTTAAAACATCCACATATCTTTTTTCTGAGTAGACTCCAGAGATACAAGCAGTTTAAAAACCCGTTTTTTCATTCAAGAGAATTGCTAAACTAACATCTACCTGCCGTCCCACACAAGGGGAACATCCCAGTACTGGCACAGGTAACATGCAAGCTGATAGCGTGGATCTGTACACATGGCGGGATTGCTGCCAAGATAGGTACAGGTGGCAGTATCAGGGAGATAATCAGATTTTGATGAAATCTTGATATAATTCCCACCTGTGGCAAGGAATGAATCCATCTCATTGTACATTTCAAGATAAAACGGCAAATATGCTACACAACCTGTGGGATCAGCTGGGGTACAATCTGCAAGGGAGAGATCCGGATTTACCCTTGCTGGGGTGAGAAGAAGACTGGGGGAACCAATATTTAATTGCCCATCAACAATATAAGGAGAAAAGTAGGGAGGAAGGGAGGTCACATCTACAGTGTAAGATTTATAGGAATTCAACACTACATACCCACCTTTATCGAGAGGTAGAGATGGAGGAAGCACCGATTCAGTTAGTAAATCTGAATAATCACTTATCAATCCACCTTCAACTGCCAGCAGGTCTCTGTTTGCATCAGGTACCACAGGATCAAATCTCGACCCTACCAGAAGAATCTTTTTTATAACAGGCTGATTACCGGCAGTATAAAGAGGCTCCATGGACCAGTACCTTGCATAATTTGCAGGATCTGCACCATCTACTATCCACTGAACTGAATTGATGTAATCATACCAGAACTGTTTAAACTGATTTGAATTCACATCCATGCCCAGAGTTCCTGCTATGCTCTGCATCATAAACCCTGCAAAGGCTGGAGAAGTGGCAATTAGCCTGGCCACTTCACCACCACCAGAATTGAGAACTCCAACCTTAACATCTGGTGACATTGCCATAAAAACTCCACCAATGATAGCACCAAGAGAATGACCCACAAAGTATATTTCATCCTCCCCGGTGTATGGATTCTTTGCCGGTAAATCAGTTACTCCATTTCCGTATCCTGTCCAGTTTGTATTGTCACTGCTGTAAAAAACATCAAATTTCCAGTGCTTGATGACCTGTGTCAGTATCTCAAGATCCACAACAGCCTGCCTCATTCTGTCTCTGGTGGTAAGAATATTGGAAGGATCAATGAACCTGTCACCATCTGGTGTTCCATCTCCATTTATGTCCACATCCCCCTCTCTTCTCTCACCATGGTCAGGAAGGTCAATGGCGAAGGTGGCAAACCCGGCGAGGGCAAAGCCATTTGCTACCAGAAAAATATCATTTTTGTTTCTGGTAATTCCATGCTGGTAAATAATTACAGGAAATGGATCAGTTACAGGCTGTGCCATCCCACGCATGGACTCAAGGGTTCTTCCCGAGGGAATCGTAAGAATAAAACGTATTTTCTCAGGAAGATATGAAAGATCATCAGAAAAATACCCCAGCAACGCCCTGTAATTCCTGGTGTAAAAGTAACCTTCCACAACCCAGCTTACCTGAAGACCATATCCAGAAGATACAAACAGGTCATAGAGAGCTCTGAGATGTGGATCAGGCTGGAGAGCACCACACAGATCCGGTCTCAGATCAGGAGCATAGACGCAAATCGCCGGTACAATTTTAGACTCACCATCGTCAAATGAAGCTTCAAATTCTGATGGGTTCCTCTGAGATTCCTCTACAATCCCTGTTACTATTTTTTTCAGAGTTTTTCCCACAGAAAGTGTGGTAAAACTCCAGAGGAAGAGAATATCATCTTTCGTTGCGAGACCGGTTTTTTCAAGTCCTGTGAAAAGATCCTGAAGCTGTTCCCTCATCTCCTCAAGCTGTTTTGCCTCTTCATCACTGAGGGCTGGTAGAGTTGATGAACTGGTGGCTTTATTATACAGAGGTTTGTCATTCTTCAGGAACAGATACACAGGTGAAGGACTGACCTCCTTCCCGTTGATTCCTCTTATGCCTTTTTTGAGTATCACAACATACTGGGTAGAAGGTTCCAGGAGGTGAAGTGGATGAAGGATCAACCTGTTCTTTCCCCCAAGAGGCTCGAATTCAGCAGTGAACGGTACAATTGCATCTGTCACAGGAGATCCTGAAACAATGGCTGAGGTGAATTTTTTTGTATTTATTATAAGGACATTTCCCTCAACACTTGTCAGAGAAATGGGATAAGTGAAGTCAACATAAATTGTCGTGGATGTACTGAAACCATCAAGGGTGTTCAACTGCCACTTCATCATCGTTTCAGCCTGTGTATCAGTGGGTAAAACTGGTATGTTAACTTTTCCAGTAGTCTTATCAATAAGTAGATCATTGGGAAAAGGAATTCTCATATTATCAGGATCAAAAACGGGAATTATGTAGTCTCCCGGTTTTACCTTGAGGGAAGGTCTATATTCCACCCTTTCCATTTCAGCAGTTTTGTTACATCCTGCTATAACAAACACTCCAATAATGAGTGCCGCAAATATCTTTCTCATGATCCTGTACTCCTTCTAAAATTTATAGATAACCCCTCCAAAAGCCCTCCATCCAATCTCTTCAGAAATATCCCTGGGCCATTCGTAATGTTTGTAGTTCAGGATATTTTGCCCCACGAGGAAAAGGGTGAGTTTATCATTTGGCAGATACGCAATTCTCGCTCTCAAAAGATAGTACGATGGAAGAACATATTTAACATCGGGAGTACCTGCAGGATACAATCCAATAATCACAGGTTTTCCATTTTCACCCACTTTTGTCGGATCAACAACGGGGAAAATATAAGGTATATTATCCTCGTCTCTGTAGCCTTCAATTTTAGATTCATAGTGAAAAAGAAGGGAAACTTCCCACTTCTCGGGTATGAAGAAAACACCGGCATTGGCTATATGCTCGGGATAAAGCCTGCTAAGTCCCTTTTCATTCTGATAAGTATAGGGGTTGTCAAATTCATTGTAAGTTCTGGAGAAGGAGTAATTTACAAAAAACCTCCATTGATCAAATGGTAACCAGTCCACCAGAAATTCCACACCATAGCCGTGAGCATTTCCAAGATTATCAAAGGTGTAACCTTCAGGTGTCTGGTGCATGTCAATCAGATCGCGATATTTGTTGTAATAAAGATCAAGATTAAGTTTCAGATCACCAAAGAACATACCCTCGTAATCAATTTCTCCGCTGTAAACAGTTTCAGCCTTTATCTTCTCATTCCCCTTCACCCTGGCAGGTATGGGTGATACAACAAATTGTGGCGGAGATAACATCTCCCCTCCCGGAGCCACAGGCACCACTGTGGGCACATCAAAATCAACATTGGATTCAACAAAGGTTGGATTCCTGTATGCACTGCTCGCCACGAATCTGAGCGTCTGCCTTTCTGCAGGTCTGTACACTACAGCAAGCCTGGGACTGAAGTGTTCCTTGGTAATGGGATGATAATCGTACCTGACTGAGAAGTTTAAGATCAGCTTTTCATTGAAAAATTTATCCTCGTTGAGGGCTGAGAAACCATAGAGGTTCTGGCTGTAACTCTGTGTAAAGATTTGAGGAGCATTTATGTAGTTATAGGTATAATTGGCAGTGAATCTCAGCTTGTAATTGTCGCTGAACGTAGCTGTGTAAATAAGGTCCACATCTCCAAGTGCTCCTCTAACATAGGAATTGATTATGTTGGGTTCAAGATCAAGAGATTCACCCATATACCCTGTTAATCCAGAAGTGTCAGGTTTGATATAAGCCTTTATACCAGTATCATAGTAATTGAGAAAACTCATAATTCTTACATCCTTCTTCTTAAAATCCACCCTTCCATAACCAAAGTAACCATAGTAGTTCTGAAAGAGAAAGGATCTGGCAGCAGTTTCAGCATAAATGTAATTTAACCCATTTGAGAACTTGATGTAACCATCTTCCAGGTCCCTCCCAACCATGTAATCACCCCAGTACACCTTAACTGGGTTATTCACCCCGCTGATAAACTGAGGGACTTTCACCTTACTGAACTCCTCATACCTCTGCCACCCCACAGAAACACGGTGAAAGATCTTCCCCTCAACATCTGCTGAGGATATTTCTCCCACACTGCTTTTAAGCCCCCTATCTCCAATGGCGAAGTAAAAATATGTTCCCGGGTCCTTATGAGGATCCCTCAAAATAATATTGATGGCTCCCGAATACGCATTTGGACCATAAATTGTGGAAACAGGACCCTTTACAAATTCTATCTTATCAACATCCATAATGTAAAAGGGAAGAGTAACATAGGGAGTGATACCAATAAAAGCCACATAACCGGGCCTGTCATCAACCAGAGTCAGAATCCTCTTATTCCCCTCAGTTGCAAGCCCCCTCATTCCAGGTTCTATATCAGAAGCGTTTATCCTCACGACCCTGATTCCAGGCACATAGAAAAAGGAGTCACAAGGGAAAAATGTTCCCAGTTTGAGGAGGTCCCTTCTGTACATGACATATGTTGAGGCTGGTGCTTCGCTCCTCTTCTGTTTAAACCCTGAGGCAGATTTTACTTCTTCCTCAGATTTGAAATAGGTGACCTCTTCCGAAAGTCCCTGTTCAAGATATGATTCAAGTTCCCCTCCCAGAACCACTTCTTCCTTCTTGGGCTTAACCCTGACATACTGCGGTACCTGACTGCTTGCAAAAACGGGCACCAGTTTATAATCCGTGGTTCTGACCACAATGTAGTAGTATAACCCGGGGGGAAGTACTTCAGATGCAGGAATAATACCCTCATAGTGTCCAGGCTTTTCTTTTGGAAAAAGCAAAGCCGCCTTGTATGCAGTTTCATTGGCTCCCCTGAAAAACACTATCACATTTCTGACATTCTCATATCCTTTCAAATCAACAGAAATATTTATGCTCTGTCCCTCACTCACTTCAGCAGGTGGATTATGATAGAGGAGAGTAACGCCTCCCCACAATAGGGAATAAAGCCCTGTAAAAATGAGAAGGGACAAAATCAATCTCCTCACCATTTTAAAACACCACCCTGAGATTACCATATATAATCCTTCCTATATCTTCAGCCTCTGGTCTTGGAAACTCTTTATGTACATAGTTCAAAAGATTGTAAACATACACACCTATTTGAAAATGTTTTGATATATCGTAGAGAAAGTTTAGGTTAACGATATAAAAAGCAGGGATCTCATAGTAAGTATCTGGAGATACAACCACATAACCCACAATATTGTCCCCCACCTTCTGGGGATCAACGGCAGGTAACTTGTAGGGAATAAAATCATCATCAAAGTACTTTCCCTTTTTACTCTCATAGTGAAACTGGAATGATGATTTGAATTTATTGAACTTTGCAAACAGAACCAGATTAAATTTATGCTGTGGAAATCTTGGATCAACACCTTTTTCATCCTGAAGCGTTTCTGGATCATCATTGGTATTGTAAATTCTCTGATACGAGTAGTTGCTCCACAATTCAAAATATGAGGAGAGATACCATCTTAAACCAACTTCTCCACCATACTCATATCCCTTACCCAGATTGGTAAAGCTTTTTCCCTCAGGAGTGGTCTGGTATCTTATCAGGTTGTAAAATCTGTTGTAAAATCCATCAAGGGTAAGGTGAATAACATTTTCCTTCAGCCACTGATAGGTAAAATCAAACCCATCAATAACCTCTGATTCAAGATTCCTGTTACCAACAACACGAGCCTTCACCGGAGAAACAACAAACTGTGGTGGCTCAAGTACTTCGCCTCCAGGAGCAACTGCAAGGACAGTTGGGACCTCAAAATCCATATATGACTCAATAAATGTGGGATTTCTGAAAGCTCTGCTTGCTGAAAATCTGAGACCCTGTTCATCATTTATTTTGTAAACAAGAGCAAGCCTCGGGCTTAAATGATCACCCGTTAAAGGATGATGGTCATATCTGATGGCACCGTTAACTATCCAGTTCCGGGGAGAACCAAATTTTACTTCATCAAGCAGGAAGGCATTGAAAAGATTCTGCTGGTGAACTTTTCCCCGGAAGAAGTGAGGTGCATCAACCCTGTTAAACCTGTAACCTGCACCAAAGCTCAACTTATGGGGCGAAGCCAGAACTCTCTGCTTTAAAGTTATGTCATAAACATCATTAATGATATGTTTGTTCATAACAAGAGGTTCGACATCAAGGGGGTCCCCCATATATCCGGTCAAATCAGATGTATCAGGTCTGAAAAAAGTTGCGGAGAGAGAATTTAAATGATTCCAGAACAACACAGCCTGAAACATCTTATAGGTTACTTCACTCTTTATAAAACCTGTATTGCCCTCCGTTCCATACTGCGAAAGTTCTGTAAGTATGTTCCCCTTTATGAGAGAGAATCCACTCTGAACCTTCAAATTAAAGCTGGAAGAGAATTCATATCCAAAAGTGGAATTTGCATATATTTTTTCATTTCCCTTGCCTATCCTGTTTCTAACCTTTTCCCGATCCTCCGCAAATAACTCTGGTGTTGAGAGACGTGCAGGATGCTCAAAATCACTTCTATTTTCCCACCCTGCGGAGATTCTAACATACTGCTTGTCCTTATAAGTTGCGTACTGGTAATTTCCGTAATTGTTTCTAAGGCACAGAAAACCCTTTTTAAAATTTTTGCATTCACCTGCTCCATTGTATCCCATTCCAAAATAAAATCTCAATCCCTGCTCCTTTCGGGGATCCCTTGTAATGATATTGATCACTCCACTCCATGCGTTGGCACCATAAATGGCTGAAACAGGTCCCTTTACAACCTCAATCTTGGCAATATCAAATATGGAAATTGGCAGAGAGGAAAAGGAGGTGAATCCAAAGAAATCAAAATAAACAGATCTGCCATCAACCATTGTCAGAAGTTTATTGGTTATCTCCCTGTTAAATCCCCTGACCCCAATCTGTATATCAGCAGGTGTAAATTTTATCACATCAATTCCGGGTAACCACCTCAGTATTTCTCCAATATCCTTGCTGCCAAGCAATTCAATATAATCTGATGATATGGATACAATTGAAGCGGGGGACTCAAGGATACTCTGAGCAAAGGCCGATGCTGTATAAACTACATTTTCAGCCTGAAGAAGCGTCAACTCCTCTTCAAGGGGGGAGAATTCTTTTCCAACCTCAGGGAGAAAAATTTTTTCCTTCCGCTTCTCAACTGGAACATAAAGTGGGTGAGCATAACTTCCAGCCATACTGTATGAATTATTTTCTCTGTCTATCGCCTCAATATAAAAATAGATTCCCGGAGTCTGAACCTCAAAGGATGGCAACACGGCAGTATATTTCCCAAATTCGCCCCTGCTGAACTGAATAGTCTTGTAGCCCTTTTCATTTCCGCTTCTGTAATAAAGGATAAAATCCACCTCCACAGGCCCGGAATAGATAAGGGTAAAATTAAGTGCACTGCCTTCGGTCCCCTTCTGCGGAGGGGTAAAAGTTACATACTGCTTTATGTTGAAACTCCACAGAGAAACAGCAAAAGTGAGGAGTAGATAAAACGTCAAGTTCTTTACGACTTTCACAAATATTATCGTAATTAAAAGTGGAAAAATTGTCAAGAGTGCTAATATTCTTCCACAAAAAATTTTTTCAATCATGTAACTATTTGAAACTATTCTAATGATTAGATTGACAAATGTTCAGAAAATCATCTAAAATAGGTAGCAGGAAGGAGGATTGGAGATGAAAAGAATTGCAATTTTTCTGCTTCTTCTGCTTGTTATACTTTACACTTCAAGCTGTTCCAGCGTTGATGAAAAAGTCTACTTTTATCCCCCTGCCTATTTAGATGATGGAAATGAACCACCAGTGAATCCCTTCCTCGCAGATTCACCATGGCCAATGACACATCGAAATCCATATTGCCAGGACTCAACACCCTACGCGGGACCATATGATGTCAGCAAGGGGAAATTCTTTCACCTTGAAGGCTTACCTGGTGCAATTACCCTTGCGTTCAGTGGTCCATATTCCGATGGAGAACGCGTAATCTGGGGTGCAGACCAGATGTATGTTTATAAAGTTGCACACTCAAAGCATGGCTTAAAGTACATTGACAGAGTAAAACTTCCCTATGGAGCATCCATTACAGATGTTTTTAACCCTGATGTTGGAATCTCAGGTGCCTACACTCTGATTGATAAAGATAACATCTTTTATGTTCCAAAACTTCAGAAAATCTATGCATATTCAGATTCAGTTACCGGTGATCCCTACTCAAAAATTAAGCTTCTAAGGACCTTCAAGATACCCGACTCACTCCTTATTTCTTCTGATGAAAAAATCGTTGGCTTGAATATCACATATGACGGAATGCTGGTTGCAGTAACAGACAGGGGATTGCTCTTCACACTATCGAGGGATTTCAGGCACCTTTATTATTTCAGATTCTCAACCGATGAAGAAATTTCCAACTCCATTGCTGTTGATGTTGATGAGGAAGGCGGTATTTATGTGGTTACAAGCAAAAAAATGTACAGAGTCCAGTGGACAGGAAATAGCCTCACCCTGGATGAAAATGAAGGAGGGTGGACTGCAAATTATGATACGGGTCCATCTTACCTTGGAGGCATAAGGCTGGGCAAAGGCTCGGGAACAACCCCAACTCTGATGGGCACCGGAGACCAGGATAAATTTGTTGTCATAACAGATGGTGACAGAGTAATGCATATAGTCCTTTTCTGGAGGGATAAAATACCTGACAACTGGAAACAACTCCCGGGTACTAAGGACAAAAGAATAGCTGCCCAGGTAAAAGTGACATTTGGAAATCCAGAAACAGATGAATCTACCACAGATCAATCACTTGTCGTAAGAGGTTATGGAGTGGTGGTTGTAAGCAATCAGCTTAGGGCTAAAACTTCCAGCAAAACTCTGGGTATTGCTTTTTCTGGAATTTCAAAATTCGCACCGAGAGGGGCAGAAAAATTTGTATGGGACCCTGTTAAAAAGGAACTGTATTCACAGTGGGCAAACAGAGATGTCAGCTTTCCAAACGGAATTCCTGCCATGAGTGCTGCATCAAACCTTCTCTATGATGTGGGATTGAAGAATAACATCTGGGTATGGGAAGCTCTTGATTGGGATACGGGGAAAGAAGCTTTTTCCTTTGAACTCGGACCATATCCAGAATTCAACAGCGCCTATGCCGGAACAGAAATAGGAATGTCACGTAATCTGGTAAGCGGCACAATTTTCGGATTAATGAGTTTGTATGAATAAGACAATTCCTTGTCAAAAAAATTTTTTTATGTATACTGATAATCACAGCGAAACTCCTTGCTCTTCCCGGAGAGGAAGGGCTGTAAAACCGAGAGGAGGTGAAGATGAGACTTTACGAAACCATTTTTGTTCTTTCTGAAAAAGTAGAAGATCCTCAGGTCCCTGAGAAAATCGAAAAGTACAAAAACATAATTGAATCAAACAACGGTGATATTATCACCATAGACAACTGGGGGAAAAGAACCCTTGCATATGAGATCAAGAAGAACAGACGTGGTACTTACATACTCATTAAATTTCAGGGTGATGGAGAAACTGTGAAAGCACTGGAAAGGAACTACAGACTTGACGAAGATGTAATAAGATT
>JALSQH010000249.1 GCA_026985515.1 bacterium | reverse complement strand
TGTAACATCCTCCGCAACCATCTCAAGTCCAAGGGAAGCGAGAAAGGAATAGATGATATTGATGTAGTAGCCCTCATACTTCGCTATCTCATTCTTCGTATAGGAGGTGTATGGCAGTGAGGCAAGTAGTCTCTTTATCACTTCAATAAATTTCTCCACATCTCCAGAGGCAAGGGAATTGTAACACTCCTCTCCAAGCCTGCTCTTGGTGTTCTCCTCTATATCACCCAAATAATCAAGTATCACATCATTTAACGACATCTTCACCTCATAATTTGGATAACCAAGAATATAGTAGGTCCTGATACCCACTCTCTTTGCACCTTTTATGGTCAGATACCCCGTCTGCCACATCAGAGCCTCAACCTTTATATAATCCACATCAAAACTTCCCAGAATATTTTCTGTTACCTCCACATTTTCAAGAGAGGGAATGTGATATCTCTTCTCTTTTAACAACTCAATTAAAAATGTGGGAGTTCCCGTCTCAAACCAGTAATTTTTGAATGTGAAACCCTTATCAATGAACAGTAAAATATCATATGGGTTGTAAACACTTTCTCCCAACCATGAATATCCATTGTACCACTGTCTTACTTCATCCATGTCAATACCTGCAAGAAATTCGGAGAAGTATATATCAAGTTCACGTTCTGTATAACCACAAATTGTTGAATATCTTTTATCAATGGTTATGTCATTCAGGTTATTCAATTTACTGAAGAGATTCACCTTACTGAACTTACTCACCCCCGTCAGAAATACAAACCTCACATACTCATCAAGCCCCTTGATCACTCCATAAAAATCTGCAAGAATCCTTCTCAATTTCCTTGCCAGTTCCTTTTCAGTGATATTATCAAGGATCGGCTTGTCATATTCGTCTATGAGAATTACAACCTGTGAATTGTATTTCTCAAAAAGCGAAACAACAAGCCTCTTTAATAGCAACCCCATCTGATCACTATCTGGAAAATCAACATCGTATTTCTTTTTAACATCCCGGATATTCTCAATTATAACTTCTCTCAGTGCCTCAACACTCTGAACATCACCTTTGCTGAAATCTATTTTAACCACTGGAAATCTCTTCTCCCAATCCCACTTATCATAGATGTAAAGACCCTCAAATAACTCTTTTCTACCCTCAAATAATCTGCGGAGAGTATCAACTAAAAGGGTTTTACCAAATCTCCTTGGGCGGGAGAGGAAGTAATACTTGCCCTCAGTTACAAGTATGTAAACAAATTCCGTTTTGTCCACATAAACGTAGTTACCGGTGCGGATCTCTTCAAAATCCCAGATGCCGATGGGGAGTTTTTTCATGATTTAATTATACCACATCGTAAATCAGGAATAAATCTGGTATAGGCATATTCTTTGAAAAGATTCATTTTTCAATTACAATTAAGTAAAAGGGAGGAAGAATGGAAAATATTGAATTGTTAAAAAATGTTTTTATGTTTCGTGATCTTACCACAATGGAACTTTTGCAGTTCAGCAAGGTTCTTAAGCATCGGAAGGTTAAGAGTGGTGAAACCATTGTGAAAAGTGGTGAGAAAGGAAAAGAGATGTTTATTGTTAAAAGTGGTTCAGTTAATGTCTATGCTGAAGACCCCTCCACACATAAGCAGAGATTGATAGCCATTCTTGGGAAGGGGGATCATTTTGGTGAGATTGCTCTTTTTAAGGAAGGTGAGAGGATAGCCACTGTAACTGCAAGGGATAACACTGAATTGCTTGTCCTCTCGCGAGAGGATCTTGAGAGGATTCTCTCAAGGGATAAAGATATAGCCATAAAAATTTACAGAGCCATGATAGATTCTCTTGCGGAAAGATTGAAAAAAACAAATATCCTTGCGTTGATTTGAGAAAAAATGTTTAAATTCCTTCTCCTAACATCTTTTTTTATTTCAGATTTTTTCTCGGTACCTCAGGGAAATATTTTTCTAACCATCAGAAAGGCAAGGGAAATTGAACATCTAATATACGCATGGGATGTGGATAACGCAGAGAGAAAATTGAGAAACTTTCCACCTGATAATCCCTTTTATCACTACCTGAAGGCCCATCTACTTTTTTATGAAGGGGAGTATGGAGAGGCACTTAGAGAAATTGAAACCGCTGTACGTAAACTTGACAGTGAGGAAGTAATAAATCTTTACAACCTTATTAAAAATACTTACGAGGAGACAAAAGATTTCAAAAAACGGGAGACTTCTCACTTTGTTATCTACTATGCACCTGGCAAGGATGAGATTTTACTTGATATGGCTGAAGAAACTCTTGAAAAGGCATGGAAGGCTGTGGGAGATGATCTGGGGTATTTCCCTCCAGGAAAAATAAGAGTGGAGATTTATCCCTTTTACGAAGACTTCATGAGAGTTTCCACTCTTACGAGAAAAGATATTGAAACTTCCGGAACAATTGCACTCTGCAACTACAACAAAATTATGATAACTTCCCCAAAGGCAACCCTGTATGGTTACAGGTGGCGCGATACCCTCAATCATGAGATGGTACACTACTTTTTGACCAGGATGACGCACAATTATGCTCCCCTGTGGCTACAGGAGGGAGTTGCCAAAGCAGAGGAGCAGAGATGGAGAAGGAAAGGTCCCCGGGAACTATCTCCTCTTGCTCAGAGTGCCCTTTTAAGGGCAATAAAAAAGAATGATTTTGTGACCTTCAGGGAAATGATTCCCTCCTTTGCCAAACTTGGTTCTGCTGAGAGGGTTACTCTTGCCTTTGCAGAAGTTTTGAGTATGGTGAGGATGATTGTGAACAAAGGAGGTTATCCACTCCTGAGAAAACTGATAATGGCCTCGGTGAAGTATCACGGCAATAGCGACAAGATGGTTAAAGAAATAGGGTTCAGGGGGTTGAAAGATTTTCTGCAACAATGGAAGGCCTATATTAAAAGTCAGCCCCTTGTGTTCCTCAATTATCAACCCTCTGAGAGAGTGGAGCTGAGAAGGAAAAACATTGATGAAAAGTATTTCAGACTTGGAGAAATGCTTGAGGATCGACTGCACTTTGTTTCAGCTGCCTACGAGTTTAAAAAGGCCATAGATGCGGGTAAAAAGTATGATCCCCTTCTTTACTACAAGTACAGTTTTACCCTTTTTCATGCGGGAAAGGTTGATGAAGCGGAGAAAATACTTAAATTTGCACTGAAGTACTCGCCTGATTATGAGAGCATGCACACTCTTTTGGGGATGATATGTCTGAAGAAGAAGAAAATTGATTGTGCTGAGAGGGAATTTAAAGAGGGTCTTGACCTCAATCCCTTTGATCCTCTTATTCACAGAGGTTTAATAAAACTATATAGCCTCAAAGGGGATCAGGCCGGTCTTGAAAGGGAAAAGAAAATTATGAAAATTCTGGGAGGTTGAAGTGATTGATACTACGGAGCTTGAGAAAGAGGTAATCGGTTTTCAGGAAAAGATTGAAAAAACAATCGCTGAAATGGAAAAGGTAGTGGTGGGTCAGAAAAGGACCATCAGGCTCCTCCTTGCCACTCTATTTTCAGGTGGCCATGGATTGTTCGTGGGAGTACCCGGAATTGGAAAAACTCTGATTGTTTCTACCCTTGCCAGAGTTCTTGATCTTGAGTTTAACAGAATTCAGTTTACCCCTGATCTTCTTCCTTCTGATGTAACCGGTACAGAGATTATTGAGGAAGATAGAGTTACGGGGAGCAAAGTGTTCAAGTTTGTGAAAGGTCCCATCTTCACAAATATTCTCCTCGCCGATGAGATAAACAGATCTCCACCAAAAACCCAGTCCGCTTTGCTTCAGGCAATGCAGGAAAAAATTGTGACAGTTTACGGTAAAACATACAGTGTTCCCCAGCCGTTCCATGTATTTGCAACGCAGAATCCCATTGAACAGGAGGGAACCTATCCCCTTCCCGAGGCTCAACTTGATAGATTTTTGATGGAGATAGATCTTGATTATCCCGACTATGGTGAAGAAAAGGAAATCATCCGAACAACCACAACAAGGGAAATGCCTGAACTGCAGAAGGTTCTGTCACCCGGGGATATTTTGAAGTATCAGAAACTGATACTCAATCTACCTCTACCCGAGGTTATTCTTGACTTTATTACCACTTTTGTGAGAGAAACCAGGCCGGCAACATCAAGTGTAGAATCGGTTAAAAAGTATGTTCTCTATGGAGCAGGTCCCCGGGGAGGTCAGGCTCTCTCCCTTGCTTCCAAAGTTATAGCCCTTATGTCTGGCAGGGTGACCCCATCCATTGATGATGTGAGGGAGATTGCAGTGCCATCTCTCAAGCACAGGATAATTCTGAATTTTCAGGGTATGTCTGAAGGTATCACCACCTCGGATATTATTGAGGAAATTTTTGATAGTGGTGTGAGAAAGAAGTCCTGATAATGGGGATAATTTCTGAGCAGGTTCAGGAAATTTTAAGAAAGATCCCTCCCGTGAGAGTTTCGCAGACTGGGGTTAAAGGAGGGAGTGAGGGAGGGATTTACAAGGCACGAAGAAGAGGAGGTACAGTTGAATTCTTTGAGCATAAGGAGTACTCTCCCGGTGATGATATAAGATCCATTGACTGGAAACTATACGGGAAAAGGGAGAAATTTTATGTTAAAGAGAGAGAAGGGGAGGTAAGGCTGAACATTTACATAATGATCGATATGAGTGGATCTATGAATTTTGAATTCATGGGTAAGACGAAGCTTCAGGAAGCTCTGATAATCGCCTTTTCCATCATTTACTTTCATCTTAAAAATCAGAACAGGATTTACCTTCTACCCGTTTCGGAAGGAAAAATTTTAAGAACAATTCCCATCAGGAGTGAGGGAGATTTTTTTATCTGGCTGAAGAATGTTGAGGAATGGAAAGGTAACGGGGCAGATAATTTTACGAAACTTGAATTTGATCCTATGAGCTACTTTTCTTCACCGGGCAGATTATTTATTATTGGTGACTTCCTGGAGGAAGGCATAGAAGAATTTTTTGTAAAATATGGTTCACTCAGATTGCTGGATATCACTCCAGTTGCTGTTCAGGTACTTCATCCCTATGAAATTTCACTGGAGTATTCAGGTCGTGTTGTTTTAAAGTCGATGGAAACATCTGAAGAGATGGAAATTTTTCCCTTTTCAATGAAAAGAAGATTTAAAAGAGAGGTGGAAAAGTTTCTTGCCCATGTAAAAGAGTTTGTAAGAAGTAGAGGAATTTTCTACTTCCTTCATATAGCCGGTGAAGATCCTGCCGGTATAATAGTGAGGATACTTTCTGAACAATGGAGTACCTGAGGACACCCCTGCTTTCTCTCATTGCTGCTGCCATTATTATTCCACTTCTGGTTCATTTCTTTCTCAGAAAGAAACCTGAGGAGGTGGAGTACTCCACTCTCTTTTTGATCAGAAAAATTTACCGCAAAATTAAAAGGAGTATTTTGATTAAGGAAATAATTGTTGTCACTCTGAGGGTTCTGATCTTTTTGTTTCTCCTTTTCCTCTTTTTTCATCCCTACAAAACTGTTCAGACTGCCCATACCGGGAGTGTAACAGATTCTGTGGCAATTATTGTAGATGACACTGTGAGTATGAAGGCAGGTAAAGGAGAAACTTTCTGGGAGAGGGGAGTTAAAGAAGCTATCGGGATATTGAGAAAACTGCCGGCCGATTCAAGTTCCCTTCTCTACCTCTGTGGGAGTAATATTTTCAAAATTGACAATCCAGTTAAACTTATTCAGTTTCTTTCCAGCAGAAAACCTGTCTGGAAAACAGAGGTTCTCAACAATTGCATTTCAAGAACAGTGGAAATTGTTTCTTCCCGCTTTGGTGTGAAGATTCCGGTTGTTATTGTATCTGATTTTCAGAGAAATCGCTTTTCTCCTGAAGCTCTTCCAGATTATCAGGAACTTATTTTTAAGAAAGTTTCTGAACCCATCAGGAATGCCGGTATCGTAAGTGGAAGTGTTAATACAGTTTTTCTCCATGGGGTAAGAGTAATGAGAGGGGATTTTACATTTCGAGGGTGTGGAATATCTGGTGAAAAAGAGGTTGTTGAGGTGAGGAAGGGTAAGAGAACATTGACAAGAAGCGTGGTTAAATTTTCCAATTCAGGATTAATAAAAAAGAGTATCTACTGGAGTGATACTTCTCAGGTTTTTGAGGGTTATCTGAAGCTACCAGATGATAATTTTGAGGAGGATAATAGATATTTTGTTACCCTTTTTCAAGGAAGAAATTTGAGGGTACTTATAGTTGAAGGAGATCCTGAACCGATACCCACCGAAGGAGGTAC
This sequence comes from bacterium, assembly GCA_026985515.1. Lineage (GTDB taxonomy): Bacteria > JALSQH01 > JALSQH01 > JALSQH01 > JALSQH01 > JALSQH01. The sequence goes on along the minus strand of JALSQH010000249.1, from coordinate 320 downwards.
CTATTATCTATACACCGCCTTGAAACTTATGGAAAACTTCTCCCCCGGCAGCATTGTTCACAATATCACTTACAGTGAATTCAAAAGAGTCAGTCCGGATGATTATGATGTGATTTTTCTTTCAAATATACCTGATCTCTCTGCAAGGGAAGTATCTTCACTCTCAGAATGGGTATCCAGAGGGGGGAGACTTGTTGTGATACTTGGAGATCAGATCAACATAGATCGGTACAATTCCCGGTTTTCTCTTTTAAATGGAGGAAATTTAAGGGGAAATGTCAGGACAAAAAAAGGAGTTATTCCTGAAACAGAATCGATTG
>JALSQH010000248.1 GCA_026985515.1 bacterium | reverse complement strand
TAAATCTGCTGGGTTGCAGACTGTAGGCAAAATAGTAATCCTGCAATTTGCACTCACCCGCCTGATCACAGATGGGACAATCAACAGGGTGATTTATAAGAGTAAACTCAAGCACAGCCTTCCTGGCATTCTGAATATTCTCGGTATTGGTGTAAACCACCATCCCCTCAGCAACCTTCGTGGCGCATGCAGGCTGCGGTTTGGGAAGTTTCCTTCCATTTATTTCCACTTCCACCAGACACATCCTGCAGTTACCACTGATTGAAAGAGCAGGATGGTAACAGAAGTGCGGAATTTCTATGCCGATCAGCTCAGCCGCCTGGATTAAATTGTAATCCTTTGGAGCCTCAACCTCTATTCCATCAATCGTTAACTTTACCTTTTCTTCAGCCATTGGTCTCACCCGTTAAAATTTAAAATGGACATTTACCAAGTTCTATAAATTTCTCAAATTCCTCTCTGAACTTCTTTACATAACTTATAACCGGCATTGCAGCAGCATCAGCAAGAGGACAGATTGTCCTTCCCATCATATTGGAAGCAACACTTACCAGGAGATCAAGATCCTCTTTTCTCCCCTTTCCTTCCATTATTCTCTGCATTATCTTATCGAGCCATCCAGTTCCTTCCCTGCAGGGGGTACACTGTCCACATGATTCGTGGTGGTAGAATCTCGTTAACACTGATAGAGCTTTGGGAATACATACTGTGTCATTCATGACTATTATGGCTCCCGATCCCAGCATGGTTCCAGCAGCCTGCATCGATTCATAATCAAGGTTGACCTTTTCAGCTTCTTCCGCCGTCAAAATGGGTGTGGAAGAACCGCCAGGTACAACAGCCTTCAATTTTCCTATTACACCCCCTGCATACTTTTCAATAAATTCCATAAGTGGCATACCAAGAGGTGCTTCATAAACGCCGGGTTTGTTAACATGACCACTTATACTGAATAACTTGGTTCCCTTGCTCTTCTCAGTTCCAATTTTGGCGTACTCTTCTCCGCCGTTTCGTATGATCCATGGAACTGCAGAGAGTGTCTCAACATTGTTAATTATTGTGGGATTCTGATAAAGTCCCACTGTGGCGGGAAAAGGGGGTCTCAATCTGGGCTGACCCTTTTTACCCTCAATGGAATTCAGAAGAGCTGTTTCTTCACCACACACATATGCACCTGCACCTCTATGGACAGCGAGATTGAATGTAAAACCTGATCCAAATATGTTTTCTCCAAGATACCCCTTCTCATACGCCTCATCTATTGCTTCTTCCAGTATCCTTGCCTCTCTTGCATACTCACCCCTGATATAGATGTAACCCTGATTGGCACCAATTGCGTACCCTGCTATTATCATCCCTTCTATCAGCTTATGTGGATCATTTGCAAGGATAACCCTGTCTTTAAAGGTTCCTGGCTCTCCTTCATCAGCGTTGCACACAACATATTTTGGTTTATCCACATCTCTTGGAACAAAACTCCACTTCATACCTGTTGGGAAACCTGCACCACCTCTCCCTCTTAAACCTGATTTTTTTACCTCTTCAATGACATCTTCAGGCTTCATCTCTTTGAGTGCCTTTTCAGCCGCCTTATACCCTTCCCTTTTCAGATAATTTTCAAGGGTATGCGTACCTTTCTGTCCTTCAAAATCCAGCAAAATCCTTACTTCACCCATGTTAACTACTCTTCTTCTTTAGTTCTTCAAGTATCTGATCGATCTTTTCCGGGGTAAGCTGCTCATAATAAGTATCATTCACCTGCATCACAGGTGCTGTACCACATGCTCCGAGGCATTCAACCTCGCTCAGTGTAAAGAGACCATCCTTTGTGGTCTCCCCTACGGTTATACCAAGTTTTTTTTCAATGTATTCAACTATTGTTTCTGCTCCCATCAGCGTACAGGTCAGATTATGGCAGACCTGGATGTGGTACTTACCCACAGGCTTTTTATTGTACATGGTATAAAAAGTGGCTACCTCTTTTACCCTGGTGGGAGCCATGTTAAGCAATTCTGCCACATACTCAATCACTTCATCGTTAATATACCCGAATTCATCCTGTGCAAGATAAAGCACAGACATAACGGCTGATCTTTCAACCGGGTATTTCTTCTTTATTCTTTCAACTTCTTTCAATTTTTTCTCAGAAAAAGCTATCTGTGCCATCTTTATCCTACCTATCACATTCTCCACCAATCATGTTTATGGACCCAAAAATTGGTATTATATCTGCAATCATGTGACCCTTAATCAGGTCACTGAGAGCAGCCATATGAATAAAACTGGGAGGTCTTACCCTTACTTTATATGGTCTTTCACTCCCATCACTTACAATATAAAAACCAAGCTCACCATTGCCCCCCTCTACAGCGACATAAACCTCACCCTTTGGTGGCTTGATACCTTCAAAAATTAACTTGAAGTGATTTATGGTGCCTTCAATGGTGTTGTAAACCTCCTCTTTGGGGGGAAGCACTATATCCCTTCTGTCAACATAGATTGGTCCCTCTGGAAGCTGCTTCATTGCCTGCCTTATAATCCTTATGCTCTGCTCCATCTCAAGCATTCTCACCATGTAACGATCGTAAGTATCTCCATACTCGCCGACAGGAATCTCAAAATCAAGTCTGTCATAAACAAGATATGGATAAGCCTTTCTCACATCATAGGGTATTCCAGTCGCTCTGAGCAAAGGCCCGGTGAAACCATAGGAAATGGCATCTTCCTGAGAAATAACACCCACTCCCCTTGTCCTGTCTATGAAAATTCTGTTCCTGTCAAAGAGACCATGGATTTCAGAAAGGACCTCTTCAGTTTTCCTGAGGGCTGCCTCAAGAAGTTCTTCAAAACCATCAGGAAGATCATTTCTCAATCCACCAATTCTCGTATATGATGTTGTGACTCTTGCTCCAGTTACATGTTCAATCACCTGATAGATATACTCCCTGGCTGTCATGAAATAGAAAAAGGCAGTCTGCGCTCCCAGTTCCATCACCATTGCACCGAGACAGGTGAGGTGATCGGTAATTCTGGATAATTCACTCATTATGACACGGATATACTGAGTTCTTTCGGGTATCAGATCCTCTATGCCGAGGAGTTTTTCCACAGCCATTACATAGCCAACATTGTTGATAAGAGGTGAAACATAGTTCAATCTATCTGTAAGGGGAATCACCTGCTGATACCTGAAGCTCTCCGCCATTTTTTCAAATCCACGATGGAGAAAACCAACTTCAACATCTGAATCAACCACTGTCTCACCTTCAAGTTTCACCACTATTCTGATAGTTCCATGCATAGCTGGATGGGATGGACCTATATTCAAGATCATCTGATCATCAGCGATTTTTTCTATGTCAAGTGCCATACTAACTCTCCTGCTTTCTGTATGGAACAAGTGGTTGCTCCTTTGTCCTTGGATAATCTTTCCTCAAAGGATGACCTTCAAATTCCTCATAAAGAAGGATTCTTCTCAGGTCAGGATGCCCTCTGAATTTCACACCATACATATCCCAGACTTCCCTTTCAAACCAGTTGGCAATTTTGTAAAGAGGAGTAAGAGAATCAATCACGGGATCATCTTCAGGTACTCTGGACTTTACCCTTATCATATGTAACTTCTTCATGGAACGGAGATGATAAACAAGTTCAAACCTCGGTTCCTCTCCAAGATAGTCAACACACGTAAGATCAACAAGCATATCACAATCCAGGTCAGGATCTTCCTTGAAAAATTTTATTACTGAAAAAAGCCTGTCCCTTGGAACCTTAATGATATCAAAATCATGCTGCCTCTCGTTCTCAAACTCAATAGATGGAAATTTTTCTTTTAACTTTTTAACAAAAATATTTTCAGCCATTTCCTCACCCATTTTTATATCTCATGTCTCTGATTCAGAACCTTTTCCTGCAATTTCATTATGGCATCTATGGCAGTTTCCGGTCTCGGCGGACATCCAGGGATGTAAACATCCACAGGTATTATTTTGTCAATGCCCTGAACTACTGAATAATTCCTGTAAAATCCTCCACTGACAGCACACGCGCCCCACGCAACAACCCACTTGGGCTCAGCAAGCTGATTGTAAATTTTCAGGAGAATGGGAGCCTGTTTATGGGTAATGGTACCCACAACAAGCAGCATATCTGCCTGTCTGGGTGTAAATCTTGGGAAGAGGGCACCAAACCTGTCAAGATCGTAAAATGAGGTTGCAGCAGCCATATATTCCATTCCACAACAGGCGGTAACAAATGGGTAGGGGAAAAGAGACCACTTTCTTGCCCATCCCAGAAATTTATCAAACCTTGTTGTTATTACAGATCCTTCAAGATTATTTATACTCATAATCCTACTCCATTACCTCCAGTCGAGAGCTCCCTTTTTCCACACATAGGCAAGCCCTATGACAAGAATACCGAGGAAAACAAGCATCTCCATTATTCCAAAAAAACCGAGTTTTCTGAAAAGAACTGCCCATGGATAGAGGTATACAACCTCAAGATCAAAAATGATGAATATGAGTGCCACAAGGTAATACTTTACGTTAAATCTCTTTCGGGACCTGTCTTTTAACTCTGAACCGCATTCAAACTCATCAGCTTTGTGGGGGTTATTACTTCTGGGTCCGAGGAGTAGATTTCCGAAGAGAAGCCCCAGTCCCATTGCAATGATGAGCAGCATGTAAATGAGTATTGCACCAGCATTCCAGGTCATCTGATTCTCCCGAATTTGTTGTATATTGTATACAATATTCAAGGTGTATTGTCAAGTTTTTCTTTAAGTATCTGGAATTATAGAGCATTTTTTACTGATTCATCATCTGGAGGAATTCTCTATTGCTCTTAGTTCCCCTCATTTTGCTCAGAAGCCACTCCATTGCCTCTACAGGATTCATCTGAGTGAGCACTTTTCGGAGGAGCCAGACTCTCTGGAGGGTAAACTCGTCGAGGAGTAATTCTTCCTTTCTTGTTCCAGATTTTATGATATCTATTGCGGGAAAAATTCTCCTGTCACTCAGGCGTCTGTCGAGGTGAATTTCACAGTTTCCTGTTCCTTTGAACTCTTCAAAGATCACCTCATCCATACGACTTCCTGTTTCAATGAGAGCTGTTGCAATTATTGTGAGACTTCCCCCTTCCTCAAGATTTCTTGCAGCCCCAAAGAATCTCTTGGGCTTGTGGAGTGCGTTGGAATCTACACCACCTGAAAGGACCTTGCCGCTGGGTGGAACAATGGCATTGTACGCCCTTGCAAGCCTGGTCAGACTGTCAAGAAGGATAACCACATCCCTACCTGTTTCCACCAGTCTCTTTGCCTTCTCAAGAACTATCTCAGCCACATGGGTGTGTCTCTCTGCAGGTTCATCAAAGGTGGAGCTCACTACCTCACCCTTCACCGACCTTTTCATATCTGTAACTTCTTCCGGTCTTTCATCAATAAGCAGAACAATGAGATACACTTCGGGATGATTCTTCTCTATCGCATGGGCAATATTCTGGAGTAAAACAGTTTTACCTGTTCTCGGAGCGGCAACTATCAGTGCCCTCTGGCCTTTGCCAAGGGGGGTAAGGAGATCCATAACCCTCAGTGAGTAATTTTCAGGGTCAATCTCAAGATTGAACTTCTCCATGGGGTAAAGGGGTGTGAGATTATCAAAGAGGGGACGATCCTTGGCGTAGGAGACATCCATGAAGTTTACCTTTTCCACTTTCAGGAGTGCAAAATACTTCTCATTCTCCTTCTGCTTGGGAGGTCTTATCTGTCCGAAAACAGAATCCCCCGTTCTCAGATTGAACTTTCTTATCTGAGTGGGTGAAACATATATATCATCTGGACCAGGAAGGTAATTTGATTCGGGAGACCTGAGAAATCCGTAGCCATCCTTCATAATTTCCAGAACACCCTCACCATACACTACCTCACCCTTGTCACTCAGAGCCTTGAGGATGGCAAAAATCAGCTCCTGCTTCCTCATGTTGGCTATTTCTTCGTGGGAGATGTCAAGTTCCCGGGCCATTTCCATCAATTCGGAGACAGATTTAACCTTTAACTCTGCGAGATCCATAGCTCACACCACTCCTTTTTCTGTTAAAAATTTCAACTGAATGAAACACCTAAATACGACCCCATCCTGCCCTGCGATTTTTATCTAAGATTTTTGACTCACCTGAGAAAGAATCCCAAGAATCAGTATCGCTACATTGAGAATAACCTAAAAGAAAAAAAAAGTCAAGAAAAAGGGGGATATCCCCCCACATCTACTCTACTGCTGCCAGTCCTTTGCAACAAGGACTATATAAGTGTTCGTAACCTCATAAGCCACATATTTCTTTATGTTATCAGGATTGCAATTGGAAAAGGTACCCTGAGGTAAGCCGTTCACGTCGTAATCTACACTTGTATCATGCACCCATATTCTATCATTATTTCCATTCACATATACACAATCAAATCCTGCATCAATTAACCTCACAGATGTTAACTTCGCAACCTCTTTTATAACGATGTTGTGCCCATCAACCCAGTACGCACCGGCGGGAAGTACAGCACTCAAGCAGCTATTGGAAATGTCAACTTCAGTAGTTTCACCACTGTAAAATCCATACTGATCACTGTCAAGACAATCCTTAATATAGTTTTCCACAAGTGCTCCAGAATCAGGGGTACTGAGGTAAA
>JALSQH010000247.1 GCA_026985515.1 bacterium | reverse complement strand
CTTCAATAACTCTTCCACCTGGACTCTCTACAGGCAGGATATCAACATCTTCTGGTTTCCTGAGAGGGAAATACACATCTTCTTCTGTTGGAAGAATCAGATCAATTTCAACTCCCATTTCAAGAAGAGCTCTGCTCATCCCGTAACATGCCATCCCCATCCCCCCCGCAAGGAGAGGGGGAAACTCCCATGATAGCATCACCACTCTCAAATGAGCCTCCTTATCATCTCTTCAATTTCAATCAGGGCAAAAACGCTCCATGCCTGGGCAGGAGCGCCGCGGGGAACCGAAGGTTCTTCCCCATCGTACAGCTCAGGAATGGATGCGTATTCTCCTCTTCTTACCTTCTCTCTGAATATCCACACAAGATCCTCAAGCATTTCTTTCAGTCTTTCCCTTTCATTTCTGTAAACCTTCTGGAGCAATCTGGCATAAAAGATAAGTAAATAGGGCCAGACACTGCCCTGATGATATGCAAGGTCCCTCTGCCTCTGATTTCCTGCATACTTTCTTCTGAATGAAGGAGATTCTGGAGAAAGACTTCTGAGGCCATAGGGGGTGAGGAGTTCTCTCTGTGTGATCTCAATAACTTTTCTGTTAATTTCCTCGGGAAAAACATCAAAGGGAAGTGAGGCGGCAATCACCATATTTGGTCTGGTCTCCCTTACAGGTCTATCTTCTGTGTCAAGTCTGTCAAAAACCTCCCCTGTATCTGGATCAAAGAGTTTTGAAATAGAGCTTCTTGCCCTCTGCAGTACTTCTTCAACCTTCTCAGGTGTTAATTCATCCTTTCTGTCAACCTTCCTTTTCAGATATCTATTTTCGTTCAACATCTTCCTGTAAGTTTCAAGGGCATTGATCCAGAGAGCCTCAATTTCCACCGGTTTTCCACACCTTGAAGTAACAGGCAGATCATAAATCCTTGCATCCATCCAGGTTAGGGAGGTTGAACAATCCCTTATCTTTATCAATCCATCAGCGTCTAACACAAATCTGAGATTCCTGTTGCAGATGTAGTTATGGATAACTTCCTCAACCCATTTTATTCCTTCTTCAAGGTATTCATATTTCATATATTCCCCTGTTCTCACTACAAACCAGAGTGAGGCATCTACAGTCTCGTAATTACCACTTCCATCCTCGTAAATCACATTGGGAATTATCCCGTTTTTCATTTTCTCAGCGTAATGCTTCAAAACCCTCCTTCCGAATTCCTCTCCACCTTCAAGGTACTTAACCCCTCCAAGGGAAATCATAGCGTCCCTTCCCCATGTAAAGAACCATGGGTATCCCGCAACCAGATCATTGCCGCAGCAGAGAAAGTCTTTACCCATAAGGGGAAGCAACTGGCGGTACTCCACAAGATCAAACAGGTACTCACCTTTTGTTATTGCTTTTCCACTTTTCATGAAGTATGGCCTCGGATATGGTGCATACCTATTCTTTGCCAGTGAAATAACCTCTTGGTGGTTTTTTATCTTATTTGCAGATATAATCACATTTTTTTCCTCTCCCGGGTCAATAACAAGGGAGAATTTCCCGGGAGAAAATAGGTCCTCCACAGAATCGTAACCCCTTGCCATTTCCACAGGGTACTGCACATTTCTGTAGATCAATCTCTCCTGTGAAAATTCCCCTTCAGGAATTGCAACAAAGCCGCATATCCCCGTATCTTCCCTTCTTACCAGAATCCCATGTTCCTCTTCCACAACTGTAAAATGGATACCATCAAGGGATCCGGGTGAATTCAGAAAATGATGGTTCCTCAGAGCAAATTTTGGCCTTATTTCCATCTTCAGAGGTTCACCGGAAAGATTCCTGTATGACACAATGGTGATATCTTCTCCCTCCACCATCCTCACTTCTTTTATTATTTGAATACCCTCAGCAATCTGGAAAATGGCACCTGGATAGGGCCTGAGCCAGTTTTCAATTACCCGTTGCCATCCATCGGGATAGATAACGGAGGGATAGTGGTTGGAATCAAGATAGATTTCTCCACCGCAAAGATAAATCTTCTCCTCCAGGGTGGGAACAACATTTATTCTATTCCCACAGCACTGAGCCACGAGAAGCGAGTGGTACTTCCTCTCATTCAGAAAGTTACCGGTGCCAAGGGCGTATCCGCCCGTACCGGAGGTTAAAATCCATTCTCCTTCCCTTACCATTATGCCACCCTGTTTTTGAATTCACCCCTCTGAAATTTAATTATGATGTCGTAAATCTCGTTAACAAGCCTTTCCCTTGCCTCAACAGAAGCCCATGCAATATGAGGCGTTATCAGTATCCTGTCTCTGTGTTTTATCTTTAAAAGGGGGCTGGATGGAGGTGGAGGTTCCCTTTCAAGCACATCTGTTCCCGCACAGCAGATAATTCCCTCATCAATGGCTCTTGCAAGGGCAGCTTCATTCACAATTCCACCTCTTCCCAGATTCAGCAAGATTGCGGACCTCTTCATTTTTTTCAGTTCCGGATAGTCAATTAAATTTCTGGTCCTCTCATTGAGGGGAGCATGAATGGAAACGATGTCAGATTCTCCAAGAAGGGTGTCAAGCTCCACCCTTTTAACCGGTTCATCTCTGATAACCCCGGAAGTGGAGTAGTACACAACTTCCTTAACAAAAACCGAGGCCTTTTCAGCCACCTTTCTTCCTATATTGCCAAGACCAATTATACCCCATCTCATTTCCCTCAACTCATGAAAGGGATATTCAAGATTCGTGAACATTTTCCATTCGCTGTATTTCCCGCTTTTCACAAAATCGTCGTAACTGCGAAGATGGTGAAGCAGGTAGAAGAGCATGGCAAAGGTGTGCTGTACAACACTCTCGGTGGAATAACCCCTTACATTTGAAACAGCAATCCCCCTTCTTTTTGCAGACTCAATATCTATATTGTTATAACCTGTTGCTGCAACGACTATTAGTTTGAGATTCTCAGCATTTTTAAGTTCATCCTCACCAATGACAACTTTGTTTGTGACCACAACATCTGCATCAGAGATCTTTTCCGCTGTTTCTTCTTTACCAGTAAGTTCATGGAGAACCACCTCTCCTAAATCATAAAAGATGCTGAAATCAATGTCATTCCCAAGAGTTGCTGCATCAAGAAAAACTATTTTCACAGATTTGAATCTCCCTCTTCTTTTGATATAATGTTTTATGGTGCCCTCGTAGCTCAGGAGGATAGAGCACGGGATTCCTAATCCCGGTGTCGCAGGTTCGAATCCTGCCGGGGGCGCTTTTCTCTACCACCTGAGAATTATCCTGTTATCTTTAACTTCGATTCTGCAACGAGGTGGATGTTTTCCTGTTAAAAAGTCGTGCACAAGCCACACTTCCGGGGGGTGAATCCCAAGTCTTATCCGTTTCAATTTTCCCTTTCCCCTCACAACCCATCTGTCAAGCTTTCTCTGTGGAATTTTTATCTTCAGCACCACTCTCGGATAATTTCCCACACCACCTTTAAGTGCTATAATTCTCACCCTGTTTTTCTCAATTTTACCATCCAGAATAACTTCACTTTCCCTATTTCCAACTTTTATATCAACTATTCTTGAGGCTGCCCTGGTTTCAGCGGCTTCAGGGAGACTCTTTGCTGCATTCTTTCCCCCTGATGATTCTTTTGCTGTTGATTGAGCAGACTCCTCTTTCTTCACCTCTGCTGTGACAGGAGTAACAGCAGGAGTTTTCTCAACATTCTCCTCTGGAAGATTCTCCCCGGGAACTACCCCTGAAGGAATATTCTTACCGCTGACCGCCGCTGTCTCCACAGGAACCTCTTTGTGTGATTTTCTCAGGAAGAGGAACCCTGCTCCTGCAGCAACAACCACAGCAAGAATGATTGGCAGTATTATAGGCACAATCTTTTTCTTACCCTGGGAGGGGGCAATTTCCTCATCTATTGCAAACTCATCAACGGGCTCCACAGTCTCGCTCTTCTCTACCTCTTTTTCTGGCTCCTTTTCCCCTTTTTCAGACACTTCCGGGGGAATCTCCTCCACAACCTCCTCAACCTCTTCTGGTGGAGCGAGGAAATCTCCCTTACTCTCCTCTTCAGGCGGAGCTATCACCTCCTCAGGTTCCACAACCTCTTCAGGTTCCTCTATCACCTCCGGTTCTTCAATGATCTCCTCCTCCTGAACTTTTTCATCCTGAAGAATTTCTTTTTCTACAGACTGCTTTTCCTCCTTCTCCTTCAACTTTTTCTGTACCACATTCTCCACAAATTTCAGGCTTTCAGGAGTTAACTGTATGAACTTTACTCCGACTCCTGTTGTCTTTCCACCTTCAACCTTTTCCCAGACCACCTCAGCAATTCCTCTGAGCAGGGGCTGACCACTCTTTAATTTCATTTCAATCTTGATTTTTTCTCCACCCTGCAATTTAACGGGAGTTTTTATGAACATCCCACCCTTTGAAAGATACTGGGCATAGGCATCAAGAAACTCGTCAAAAGTATTGAAAAATACCCGCAGAAATGGCATTTTTCTTATTTTACCTTCCCCGGGCATTCAACCTCCTATCACAGTTTCCACCTTGAAGGTATGAATAATTCCTGATACTCGTATAGAGCATATTCATCTGTCATTCCCGCTATGAAATCGCAGATCCTTCTCTTTAAGTTTCCCTCTTTTACACCGAAATTTCCCGCATCTTTCTCAAATATTTTAGCATTATTTTCGTAAAATTCATAAAGCTCTTTTAAAATTTTTTTTGCCTTCACAAATTCCCTTATCATCACCTCTGTCTCATAAACATTTCTGAAAAGAAAATCTCTCAATTTTTCAATGACTTCAAGCATTACAGGTGAAAGTGATATTTCTTCATAATCTCTCTTTTGGGTCTCATTTATCACATCTGTTACCATTGTGTTTATCCTCTCAGAGTATCTCTCTCCTAAAACCTTCACACAATCCCGGGGCAACATATCTTCTCTTATAACTCCTGCTCTTATGGCATCATCTATGTCGTGGTTCACATAGGCAATTATGTCAGAAATTCTGACGATCTGTCCTTCCAGAGTTTCAGGTTTTTCAGCCCCTGGACCAACAATTGGTCCCTTCCCCTTGGAATGTTTTAAAATTCCATCACGCACTTCCCAGGTGAGATTGAGGCCTTCCCCATTCTTTTCAAGGAGATCAACCACTCTAAGGCTCTGCTCATAATGTTTGAATCCTCCCGGACAGAGTTCGTTGAGGATACTTTCCCCTGCGTGTCCAAAGGGTGTATGACCCAGATCATGTCCCAGTGCAATGGCCTCTGTGAGGTCCTCATTCAATCTCAGAGCCCTTGCAATTGTTCTGGCAATTTGGGAGACTTCGAGAGTATGGGTAAGCCTCGTCCTGTAATGATCACCGATGGGGTGAAGGAGAACCTGGGTTTTGTGTTTCAATCTTCTGAACGATTTACTGTGAATTATCCTGTCTCTGTCAATCTGGAATGCCATTCTGTATGGGTGAGGCGGCTCTTCCTTCAGCCTTCCACGAGTCTTACTGCTTCTTACAGCAGCAGGATGAAGTATTTCATCTTCTATCCTCTCCAGCTCCTCCCTTATCATTTTTTCCTTCCCTTTTTCTTTCTTCTCTTTTTCCTTGCCTTTTTCCTTTTGCTTTTTCTTCTTTCAATTCCCACCACATTTAACTCAATCTGTCTCTCCGTCAGGTCGACTCTTACAACCTTAACCTTTACCTCATCACCTATCTGAAAACTCCTTCCGCTCCTCATACCAACTATGGAATAAGTTTTTGGGGAGAATCTGTAAAAATCATCTGTGAGTGAATAGAGAGGTACGAATCCCTCAATAAAGTAATTTTTCAATTCAACCCAGAATCCCACTCCAGAAACTCCACTTACAATTCCTTCATACTCCTCTCCCACTTTGTCCATCATAAATTCAACTTTTTTGTACTCAACGATCTCTCTCTCCGCCTTTTCCGCAATTTTTTCTCTTTCAGATGAGTGCCTTGCTATTCCTGGCAATTTTTCCTTCCAGTACTTTACCCTTCTCTCGCTCATTTTATTGTGCAGGATATCCTTAAGTATTCTGTGAACTATCAGGTCTGGATATCTTCTGATGGGACTTGTGAAATGTGTATAATACTTGAAGGCAAGTCCAAAGTGTCCGTAGTTTACCGGAGAATATTCAGCATGCATCATTGATCTCAAAATCACGGTGTTTACCAGATGTTCGTGTGGGGTTCCCTCCACCTTTTTCAAAATTTTTTGAAGATGTTTGGGCTTGACTTTCTCGGGCAGAGTAAATCCCCATATTTTCAAAAACTCACGAAGTGATTCCAGTTTCATCTCGTCAGGTGGAGCGTGACATCTGTAGAGCATTGGAAAACCTTTCTCACTTACAAAAATAGCCACATGTTTGTTGGCAATGAGCATAAACTCTTCAATTATAAAATGGGCAATGTTTCTTTCGAGCTTCCTGATCTTTTCAATCCTGCCCATTTCATCAAAGATAAATTCAGGCTCAGGAAGATCAAAATCGAGACTTCCAATCTCCTCTCTTCTTTTTCTCAGAATCCATGCGAGTTCCTCCATGAGTTTAAAAAGAGGAATAAATTTTTCGTACTCCTTTGCCAGTTCCTGATTTCCTTCAACTAAAATACTGGCCAGTTTTTCATATGTCATTCTCAGGTGAGACCTCATTACTCCTTCATAAATGGAAAAGTCCCTGACCACCCCCTTT
>JALSQH010000246.1 GCA_026985515.1 bacterium | reverse complement strand
GTAAGTAATTTGCCACATCCCTCAATTCAGGAAGAAGAAGTGAAGCTCTGTCAAAGATTTTCTCTTCGAGGTTTCCATTTACATACATGTCAGCAAGAGCAAGGTAAAATTCAGCAATGGGATCACTGCTGACAAAGCGGAAATACTTTTTAAGAGAATTAAGGGCCTTTCTGAACTCCCCTTTTAAAAGATAGAGCTTACCCAGTTGCAGATAGAGAGGATAGTATCTGTTTTCGCTGTCAAGACTTTTGGCAGCTTCAAAGGAGTTTATGGCATTTTCAATGTCACCCTGTTTCATATAGAAATAACCAAGATAGTAATAAGGTGCAGGATTCTGGGGGTCAACTGAGATTGCCTGATTCAGCATCATGATGGCAAGGGGGTCACCCCTCTTGATAAGAGCTACTCCCTTAATAACAAGAAGCTCTGATTCAGGTGTAAAAGCCTGGACCAGAGCGGGAATCAGCAGGTACAGAATCAAAACCAACCTTTTCATCATATTAAGGAAATTACCAGAAATTTTACCTTATGTCAAAATTTATTCAAGTTCCTTCAACAACTTCTTTGCCTTGTAAACAGTTATCTTTACGGGACACTTCTGGATTATCTCCTGGAGAAGCTTTTTTGCCTCAGCCTCATTCTTACTGCCGCCGTCCTTAATCAAAGCCTCTGCAAGAAAAAGCTGGAAAGTGTAGGACCCACCTGTGCCCCATTTACCATTGCCGTGAGTGGCTATTCCCTCTCTCAAAAGTTTTATCCCGTAGCTCAACTTTCTCAATGGCCAGGGAAGAACTGTCCAGAACCTTCCCAGTGCAAGTATTGGTCTGCCATCATCAAAATCTTTGTCAATCTTATAAGCCTTCTCAAGAGCCTCCTGAGTCTTGCCTTTCAGTCCCTCACGAAGGGCCGTCAGCACACTCACTGCATCTGAATGTAACCCAACATTCAGACCATACATCAGCCACCCCTCAACTCTGTTGGGATTGATTTTGATCGCATGCTGTGCTGCATCCATGCCAAGTTTCGCATATTTATCTGTTATATCTTTCCAGGGTTTGTTATTGAGAATACCCCTTGACTGTATCTCGTCGCCATACTGCCTGTATACCCTGGCCAGCTTCCACCACGCTTCATAATTGTTGGGATCAATCTTGAGAGCTTCCTTATACTTCTCCATTGCCTGTTTCCAGAGATCCAGACAGTTAGGTACGATACAGTAAATCTCACCACCTTTTACATAGAGTTCGTCACCTTCTTTGATTAACTGCGCCACATCCTTTGAAAATAGTACCGCACTGTTGAGGAAAAAAACACCAACGATTACAAGGGACAACACTTTTACTTTCTTCATAACAACACCTCCACTCTCTTGTTTGGAATAATGATAATACAAAATGGAGAAAAAGAAAAGTCTTACAGACCCCTTGCCCACTCCATCAGGACTTCAGCCACCTCCGGTCTCGTAAACTCCTTTGGTGGCTTTTTTCCCTCCCTCAACATTGCTCTGACCTGTCTTCCGCTGAGAAAAACATGATACTCTTTGTCGTGAGGACAGGTCTTACTTGTTGCCATATTTTCACACTTCGTGCAGTAAAAAGCATGCTCAAATTTCAACGGTTCAATCTCCAGTCTATCAACGTACTTCTCCACAAACTCCTGTGCCTCATATGTACCGTAGTAATCTCCAACTCCTGCATGGTCTCTTCCAATTATCATGTGGGTACAGCCATAATTTTTCCTCATTATCATGTGATGCACCGCCTCTCTTGGTCCCGCATAATGCATGGTGGCAGGAAGGACGCTGAGATGAATGTGATCCCTGTTAAAATAGTTTTCAATCAACACTTCATACGCTTTCATTCTGACAGGAGCAGGTACATCGTCAGGTTTTGTTTCACCCACGAGAGGATGAATCAAAACTCCATCGCTCGCCTCAAGTGCAGTTTTTATGAGATATTCATGGGCCCTGTGAATAGGGTTTCTGGTCTGAAAGGCAACTATCTTCTTCCACCCCTTCTCTTCAAACACCCTCCTTGTCTCTGCCGGATCCTGAAAATATTTTTCATCAATATCTTCTCTCTGGGGTCTATTTACCAGTTCAATCTCACCACCAATAAACTTATTTCCCCTTTCAAAAAGTGCCTTCACACCCGGATGAGCCGTGTCTCTGGTTTTGTACACCTTCTCAGCGTAGTTTTCCAGATCAAGGGAAAATTTTTCAGACACCTTCATTAGGGCGATAATTCTGCCATTCTCATCTTCAAGAAGCACTTTATCCCCTTCCGTGACGGATGCAAAGTCCCTTTCAGTCAGAGGAAGAACAATGGGTATAGCCCAGAGTGTTCCATCGGGTAGTTCCATTTTCTCAATCACAGATTCCGCTTCTTCTCTGTTCATAAAGCCAGTGAGAGGGGAAAAACCCCCATTTGCAATCATTTCACAATCTGAAGCATATCTGAAGGGTATCTTTATTCTGTAAAAATTTTCCGCATGTGAGAGAATTTCGCTTCTCTTCTCCTCATCCATAATCCTGTTTATTAATTTACCACCATGGGGATTTATCATTTTACACCTCCGACTTTATGTAGCCATTCTTTAAAAGATAACCAAGTATCACATCCACACTCTCTTCCACTGAGAGTTTATCTGTTCCAACCACAATTTCCGGATTTTCAGGTTCCTCGTATGGATCATCTATCCCTGTAAACTGTTTAATTTCACCTGCTCTCGCCTTTTTATACAGACCCTTCGGGTCCCTGCTTTCACAGACCTCCAGTGGTGCCTTCACATAAATTTCAATAAACTCACCCTCATTCAGCAAACTTCTGGCAAATGCCCTATCCTTTCTGTATGGTGAAATAAAAGCAGTAAGTACAACCAGACCTGCATCCACAAAAAGCCTCACAACTTCACTGATTCTCCTTATATTTTCCTCCCTGTCCCTCTGTGAAAAACCGAGATCCCTGTTCAGACCCTTCCTTATGTTATCCCCGTCAAGCAGGTATGTATGGACCCGATACTTTTTATTGAGAATATACTCCACCTCATTTGCAAGGGTGGATTTCCCGCTCCCGGATAGGCCGGTGAACCACAAAGCGAAGGGTTTATGGCCTTTAATCCTGCTCCTGTCCTCCCTTGTAACCTTATGTTTGTGCTCATAAATGTGTCGCTCCATCAGATCCTCCTGTAAGGCGAAAGCTTTTTGCAAATCAAACTCTTTTTCAAGATAATAACTTTATCAGGGAATTAGTATAATGACAATGAAAAACATTGCAATTATTGTGGCAGGTGGTAGAGGAACAAGAGTGGGAAACAGAATACCCAAGCAATTTATGGAGATAAAAGGGAAAAAAATTATTGAATGGACAATAAGTGCCTTTGACTCATGCAGAAAAATTGATGGCATAGTGGTTGTCATCGTAAATGAGTTCAGGGATAAAATGGAAGAAATTCTTTTAAAAGCCGATTTTACAAAAAAAATTATAATTGTCTCAGGCGGGGAAACGAGACAGCTCAGTGTGTATAACGGGCTGAAAAAAGCAGAGGATTTTAACCCCGAACATGTTCTGATTCACGATGCGGCAAGGCCCCTTGTTTCTCGTGAACTGATTGAGAGGGTGATTGTTTCCCTGGAAAATGGTGCAGGAGGAGTCGTTCCTGCAATTCCAGTGAGAGATACTCTCGTAAAAGCAGAGGATTCAACCATTAAAGAGTACATTCCCCGCGAAGGGCTTTACCTTATACAAACACCCCAGGGATTTAACTTTACTGAAATTTTTGCTTCCCATTTAAATGCACTGTCTGATGGAAGAAAAGAGTTTCCAGATGACTCTTCAATTTTCAGAGCATATTCATCTGGAAAAGTTGTAATTGTAGAGGGAGATCCCGCCAACATTAAAATTACATATCCTGGGGATCTGAGAATAGCAGAGATTCTTATGAACTATCTATCTGATCCGTGATTTTTCCTCCTCAACAATCCTCATCAGATACTCACCGTAACTGCTCTTCTTAAGCTCAAGAGCAAGTTTTTCCAGCTGATCCAGATTTATGAACCCCATCCGGTAGGCAACTTCTTCAACACAGCCTATTTTGAATGCCTGCCTCTCTTCAATGGTTCTCACAAAATTGGAGGATTCAATGAATGCCTCATGAGTGCCGGCATCAAACCACGCGAATCCTCTTCCAAGTATTTTAACTTTTAACCTTCCCTCCTCAAGATAAATCTGGTTGACACTGGTTATTTCAAGTTCTCCTCTATCAGATGGCTCAACTTTTCTGGCAATTTCAGCAGCTCTGTGGTCGTAGATATAAAGTCCCACAACTGCTATATTTGACTTTGGCTTTGAAGGTTTTTCCTCAATGGATTTCACATTGAAATTTTCATCAAACTCCACTATTCCAAACCTTTCAGGATCCCTCACATAGTAGCCAAAAACAGTTGCACCCTCATTTTCCTCCGCCGCTTCCTTCAGTAACTTTGGTAGATCATGACCATAGAAAATATTATCTCCGAGGATAAGAGCAACTGAATCATCTCCCACAAAATTTTCCCCGATTATCAGTGCCTCCGCTATTCCTCTCGGCTCTTCCTGCACAGCATACTCGATTCTCAACCCAAGTTTCTCTCCATTTCCAAACAGTTCAGAAAAGCTGTCAATATCCTTTGGAGTGGAAATTATGAGAATGTCCCTGATACCCATAAACATAAGGGTGGTCATGGGGTAGTAAATCATGGGCTTATCGTAAATGGGGAGAAGATGTTTATTAAGCACCTTTGTAACAGGATAAAGCCTTGTTCCACTTCCACCGGCAAGAATTATTCCCTTCATCTCATCCTCCACCAGTTTTTGAAAATTATACCAGAAAATTCTTGACAGCAAAGTGATTCCTGGTATAATTTCTGACTGAAAAAATAAAAATGGTCAGGTTATGGACATAAGAAAATCCATAATTGAAAAAGCCTCACAGCTCCTGGAAAAATATGGATACAAAAAAGTTACAATTGATGATATTGCAAGGGAAACTGGCGTCTCACACTCCACCATCTACAAGTACTTCAAAAGCAAAAATGAAATAGTTGCCCATGTTGCCAGAAAAGAGGCGGAGGAGACCGGGAGGCTCATAGAAGAGATAATTGCAAAAGATCTTCCCGGAATTGAGAAGCTTGAGGAAGTGCTCATTTTTCTGGTAAGAAGGATCCTCACCAAGAAAAACATGTACAGGATCACATTTTCTGACCTCATTGAAATTTACCCGGTAATTGAAAAAGTCATAGAACAGGAAGAAAAAAAGGCAAAAGAGAGGCTGAAAAAGATTCTTGTTCAGATAAAGGATGAATATGACGCCTCCTATGATCCTGATGCTCTGACAGACAGTCTGTTTTTCGTCATATCTGGAATCAACAATCTTCTTATCATTAAAAATTTCAATGAAGATGAAGTGGTAAATCATTTCAGGACCCTCTTTACAGCATTTAAAGAAATTGAAAAAGGAGACGGGAGATGAAAAAACTTGGCGAGTTTGTGGTGAGGAGAAGGGGAGTTGTTCTTCTTTTCACAGTGGCAGTAACAATTTTTCTTCTCGCTGGTTTCAAATTTATCACCATTGATAGTGATTTTACCCATTCATTACCACCTGATGATCCGGTGGTCAAATTGTTCAACTATGCAGGTGAAAAGTTTGGTTCTAACTATATAGCAATGGTCGGTATCAAAACAAATGACATTTTCAACTACGAAACACTCCAGAGAATCAAGAAACTTCAGGACAGATTTTCAAGAATAAAAGGCGTAAGCAGAGTTACAAGCATCATCAACATGATGGATATAAGGAAAACACCGGAGGGAATTGAAGTCAGAGACCTTTTTCCCACCATTCCAGAAAACAGGGAGGAACTTGAGAAGAAAAGAAAATATATTCTCTCCAGGGAAATGTACAGGGGAAAAATAGTTTCTGCTGATGGTACTGCAACAATTATTATGATTAAACTCAGGGATGATGCGGATAAGATCAAAGTTGCCAGAGAAATTTATAAAATTGTTGATGAAATAAAGGGCAATGAAAAAATTTACTATTCCGGTTTCCCCCTTGTTATGGAATATTCGGCGAAAATGATAAGAAAAGATATGAGGAAACTCACTCCACTTACATTTCTCGTAATAATGATAGTTCTTTATCTCAGTTTTGGATCACTGCGAGGGGTGTTTATTCCACTTGGGGTTGTTTTTATTGCAATTCTCTGGACATTTGGTTTGATGGGATGGGTTCACAAGCCAATAACAATAATTACAAATTCTCTACCCGTCATACTTCTTGCAACGGGAACAGCTTATGGAATCCACCTGCTCAACAAGTACAACGAAGAAAGTATCGCAGGCCTTAGCAAAAATGAAGCAATAAAAAAGGCATTCTCTGAAACGGGTGTTCCCATTCTTCTTGCAGCATTAACAACCTTCGTAGGTTTCATATCAATGATAACAGCATCAATGTTATCCATAAAGGATTTTGGACTCTTTGCCGCCATAGGTATAATCTTTTCACTTCTGCTGACTCTCTTTCTGGTTCCACCCATACTCACCTTCCTCAAGCAAAAAGTAAAGGTAAAAACGGGAGGTCACGCACCGCTATGGCTGGAAAAATTTCTTGATGGTATAGGTTATTTCGTGCTTAAACATGAGATGGGCATAGTTGTTCTCGCAGCTATCA
>JALSQH010000245.1 GCA_026985515.1 bacterium | reverse complement strand
ATCTGCTGGAAAAGTTCAAATCCCTCTTTTTTGTACTCTACCAGCGGGTCCCTCTGACCGTACCCTCTCAGTCCTATCCCCTCCCTCAAGTGATCCATGATGAGAAGGTGGTCCTTCCACAGGTTATCCAGGGTGGTGAGCATTATGTATCTTGCGAGTTGCTTTACCCCTTCCTCGCCAACCAGCTGGATTTTTTCATCGATACCTGAAAGTGCATGGCTCAGAAGAGTTTCTCTTATATCATCTCTTGTGAAGGAAGTATCTTCAAAGTCTGTGAAGGGGAGTTCAATGTTAAAGATCCTCCTGTACTCTTCAACGAGTCCCTTTATGTCCCATTCATGTGGCTTGCTTTTGGGTGGAATATATGCATCCAGAAGTTCATCTATTACATCTTCAACACTTGATTTGAGGCTATCTATTACCTCTTTTCCTTCCAGTATCTTTCTTCTCTCCTGATAAACCACTTTTCTCTGTTCATTCATTACATCGTCGTATTCAAGGAGATTTTTCCTGATTTCAAAATTTTGCGCTTCCACTCTTTTTTGAGCATTTTCAATTGCTTTGGAGATCATTCTGTGTTCAATGGGTTCTCCCTCTTCGATTCCAAGTCTATCCATTATCTTTGCTATTCTTTCTCCTCCAAATATTCTCAGAAGGTCATCTTCAAGAGAGAGGTAGAATCTGGAGGACCCCGGGTCACCCTGACGACCGGCTCTTCCCCGCAACTGGTTGTCTATCCTTCTTGATTCATGTCTTTCCGTTCCGATGATGTGAAGACCCCCCAGCTCCACAACTTTTTTGTGCTCCTCATCAGTTTCCTTTTTGAATTTTCTGTAGAGTTCTTCAAATAATTCTGTGGCTTCCCTTTCTTCTTCAGTTAACTCTTCTTTCGGAAGATAGGTCTTTACAAGGGTTGGATCAATACCTCTCTTTTTCAACTCGACTTTTGCCAGCATTTCAGGATTGCCACCCAGAATAATATCAGTTCCTCTACCAGCCATATTGGTTGCAATTGTTACTGCTTTCAATCTGCCTGCCTGAGCAACTATCTCCGCTTCCCTCTCATGATGTTTTGCATTGAGAACATTGTGGGGAATTTTTCTCCTTTTGAGCAGCTTGCTCAGGTATTCAGATTTCTCAATACTTGTTGTTCCAACTAAAACAGGTCTGCCTATTTTGTACAATCGTTCTATTTCATCCACCACAGCCTTGAATTTTTCCTTTTCTGTTTTGTAGATTACATCCGGGTAGTCTATTCTTATCATCGGTTTGTTGGTGGGAATGACTATCACTTCAAGTTTGTAAATCTGATAGAATTCCTCTGCTTCGGTGGCGGCTGTTCCCGTCATTCCAGCGATTTTTCTGTACATTCTGAAGTAATTCTGGAAGGTGATGGTTGCAAGGGTCTGGTTTTCACTTTCTATTCTGACCCCCTCCTTTGCCTCAATGGCCTGATGTAGTCCGTCGCTCCACCTCCTTCCAGGCATCAATCTGCCGGTAAATTCATCCACTATTATGACCTTACCATCTTTTACAATGTAGTCTCTATCCCTCTGAAAGAGAGTGTGGGCTTTTAGAGCCTGGTTAACGTGGTGAACAATGTCAACATTGCCAGGGGCATAAAGATTGTCTATACCCAGAAGTTCTTCAACCTTTTTGACCCCTTCTTCTGTAAGGTATGCTGTGTTGTGTTCCTCATCAACCTCGTAATCCACATCTTTTTTCAAAAGTGGAATTATAGAATTTATTTTGTAGTAGAGTTCAGTTGATTCCTCAGATGGACCAGATATGATAAGGGGTGTTCTTGCTTCATCTATTAAAATACTGTCAACTTCGTCGATGATTGCATAATTCAGTTCCCTCTGAACATAATCCTCAAGCCTGTATTTCATATTATCCCTGAGATAATCAAAGCCGAATTCATTGTTGGTTCCGTAAGTTATGTCTGCATTGTAGGCCTTTTTCCTTTCAGGATTTGAGAGGTCTGAAACAATTACCCCCACGGAGAGTCCAAGAAATTTGTAGATCCTTCCCATCCATTCAGCGTCTCTCTTCGCAAGGTAGTCGTTTACAGTGACCACATGTACACCTCTACCTGTTAAGGCATTGAGATATGCGGGAAGGGTAGCCACGAGGGTTTTCCCCTCACCCGTTTTCATTTCAGCGATTTTACCCTGATGAAGAACTATACCGCCGATTAGCTGAACGTCAAAGTGCCTCATCCCCAGCGTTCTCTTGGAGGCTTCCCTCACCACTGCAAAAGCATCTGGCAGGATCTCATCCAGAAACTGGTTTTCAAGTTTAATAATTTCATCCTCACTTTTGCCTGCAGATTGTGCCTCTCTTCTTATCTGGTCAATCTTATTTTTCCACTCGATGGTCTTTTGCCTTAACTCTTCATCTGAGAATTTAGAGTACTTCTCCTCCAGTTCGTTTATTCTTGCCACAATGGGCCTGAGTTTTCTTATTTCTCTCTCACTTTTTGTTCCAAATATTTTTTGAATGATTTTGCCTATCATTTTCGCCTGTTTCTCCTTAATTTGACTTTTATTTTACTTCTTTCCAGTTTTTAGACAAGGCAACAATTTTCTTGTTTCCCTTCAGAAAAGTGATAATATAAAATCGGTTCCTGTTTATGAAAGGAATAAGAGTTGTTTTTATTTTTATCTCAGCTACTTTCCCCTTTCTTTTGTGGGGTGGAAATGTCAGCTTTAAACTCTACGATTTAAACAGGCCCATTGGCTCAAAGATAGCAGTGAATTTGCAAAAAATTGAGGATGAAAAGTATGTGCTTGGAATTATCCACAGAATAAATGAGGCTTTAAAACTCCATCCAGATTCAAGAGAACTTTACATTCTTCGCAACAGTTACATGTATATCCTCTGGGATATTGCTCCTGTTGATCGAAAAGCGATGTATGCAAAAATAGGGTTAAAATACGCTGAGGAAACTATAAAAAAATTTCCTGATCATCCAGATGGGTGGATCAGAAAGTCCATCTTCCTTGGTATATATGGAATCACCATAGGAGTTTTAAATGTACTCAGTCTTGCAAAGGATATGAGAGATGCTGCTTTAAAGGCTTACAGAATTGATAAGAAATACTACTATGCAATGCCGTGTCAGGTACTGGGACGCCTTTACTTCAAGCTTCCACCTTTTCCACTAAGTTTTGGTAGTATGGATAAGGCGAGTAAGTACCTCTATGAAGCTATGTCCATATCACCTGATTTTGCCCATATCTATATGTACCTGGCCGAACTTGAGGCAGCACGTGGAAATATCAAACTTGCTGATGAATTCCTTTCAAAAATACCATCCATTCATCCCAGGACCTGGTATGAACTCCTGATCAAAAGATGGACCATGAGGACCCTTCCCATTGCCAGAAAGTATCTCAGAGAAAAGTGGGATAAGTACAACTATGATTTTCTTATTGATCCCCACAGGCATATGAGAGTGAGATAAGCCTCCTTGTAATTTCCGTTACCTTCCAGTAAGATATCTTTAACGGGGAGGTATTTATGAGAAAGATTACCCATTTTCTTTTTATCTTTTTTCTCGGTTTACTTTTTCTTTTCTCCTCATGCAGTAAAGGGAAAGAGAAGGCAGCCTGTCCCATCCATTTTTCAAGGAAGGCGGATACAAAGGTCAGGTTATTTACCATTGGTCACAAATTTTCCATGGATGAGGCACAATCCTTTGATAGTTTTAAAAAGGCATATGTTTCTGAAGTAGAAAAAATTAAGGGATGCTTATCGAAAAAAGTCCCAAATCTTCTTGTCTTTCCCGAAGACACCTCCCTTGTGGCTGCCTTCATAGGAGATAAGGGTAAAGATGCCAGGGAGTCTGGGGATTCTACCTCTGCAATGCTGAAACTGTCCGCAGCCTATTCTGACGAGATAAATTTTTACAGATCCATCTATCCTGATGCTCCTTTTCAGAGACTGCTTTTACTTTCTCTAACTGATAATGCGTGGAGGAGTCTGGTTGAGACCTTTGGTTACATTGCAAAGAGGTACGGGGTGTATGTTGTTGCCACTGTAAATGTGTCGGGAGATGTGAAGAAAACTGATTCACCAGATATTGTGAAGTTGTTTGGAAGGGAGTCGTATGGATATGTATTTACAGCGGCATTAGAAAAGGTTTACAACATGGCTGTGGTTTTTGACCCTCATGGAAAAATTATTGCTGTGAGGCCGAAAATTTACCTTGTTCCAGATGAATATGAGACGCTCCAGATGACCCCCGGAGAAATATCAAAAATCCAGCCTGTTTCGCTGCCCTTTGCCACTGTCGGGATTGTTATAAGCAAAGATGCCTGGATGCCTGATGTCCTGGAAAGGCTTGATATTGAGGGGGTGAATCTTCTTCTTCAACCTGAAGCTTTTCAGGGCTGGGGTTATGATCCCTATGGGGGATGGTATCCAACGGTGGTGAAATTATCTTCATGGAATGATGTTCAGAAGTTTCCATCAATCCTTTACTCTGGTGTTCCCATGCTCAACGGGAATTTTTTTGATATTGTCTTTGATGGGCAAACGCATATTGTCAAAAAGTCATCTCACTCCGATACTCTGAATTCATTTGTGGGACAGGAGAAGGATTATGGTTTTTACTATGTGTCTCCATGGGCTTTCCCTGATCCGGGCGTCACTGACCCTGAGTTGAGTCTTGATGAGAGGAGGGCAATTTTAAATAAGTATGCAGAAGAGCTTGCCCCGGGTTCTGGAAGCTCTTACGAGAACAGGTATAAAGAAGGTATTCTGATTGCTGATCTGACTTTTAAATTGCCCTCTCCTTCAGAGGCACTTGTTGATTCTTCCATTCCTTCTGGAGAAAAGATAGATGTGGTGGATTATGAGAGGTTTCCCGCACTGGCAACTTCCCCTGATGGTAGGGTTTTTATCGCTTTTTCCGGCAGGGAGAGTGAAGGAGAGAGGGTTTATCTAACAGTTGTTAAAAATGGAAAAGTGGAAGATGTGCTTCCTGTATCGGGGTATGGGGGCAGAAGACCAGGAATTGTTTTCACTGCTGGAAGGTTGTTTATTGTGTGGGAAGAAAAGAGGGGAAGTAGCTACAGTACCGTTGTCTCATTCAGTGTGGATGGGAAGAAATTCAGGAAAGTTGATGTAGGTAGCCCTGCCGGTGAAGATGCTCATCAATGGATTCCTTCAATTGATGGTAGAGGGAATAGAGTAGCCGTTGCGTGGGTAGGTTATGGTACGGGTGAGGAGAGGATCTATCTCTCTGTAAGTGAGGATGGAGGGAATGATTTTTCTATGTGGTTGAGGGTGGATGAGGAAGGACCTTCTTCGGATCACATGGACAGCAGTTTTTCCCCTTCTGTGGCAGTGGGGGATGATGGTTACATGGTTTCCTGGATAGATTTCAGAAACTTTTCCTGGGATATTTACGCAGATTTTGTGACGGAAATTGCGGGGAAAAATTTCAGAGTTGATGATGCGGGGGATAAAATTGAACGATTGCACTCTGACCCGGTGGTAAGGTATGGTGGTGGAAGAAGATTTTACTTTGCGTGGGCAGATGTCAGGGGCAGAGGGAAATATCCAATGCCTGCCATAAGATTTACTTCGTATGAAAATGGTGTGATTAAAACTTCTGAAGTTGTGGATGATGGACCCGCCTGGTTTCCCGATATTGATTTTTCACCCTCTGGAAGGAGGGTCGCTGTGGTGTGGCAGGGTTACTTTGAGGGTGAGAGGGTGATCTATATGAAAGTCAGAGAAAATGACGGATTTGGAGAAAGAATCAGAATTTCAAGAATGACGCAGGCCAGCAGACCCGCCGTTAAATTTATGGGTGAAGATAAACTGATTGTGGCATGGGAGCAGATTGAGAATGGGAAAACAGATATAAGGTACAGGATAGTTGATATCAGTCAATAAAAAATTCAGGCATTGTAAACGAAACTTGTGATAATGTAATTGAGAAGAATAAAGAAAATTGTTGCCCTCACCACTGCGTTGTTTGCAGCCATTCCCACCTCTTTGATACCCATTCGGGATGTGAATCCGCTGTAGGTGCTCACTCCTCCTATGATCATGCCGAAAATAAGCGCCTTTATTACTCCTATCAGAATATCTGTGGTTGTTGTGAATTCGTTAAGGTTGTGAATAAAAGCACCTGGACTGATTTTTCCAAGGTAAACTGCCACTAAATATCCTCCAGCAACCCCAAAGAGTATAGAGAAGATCTCCATGACTGGTGTTACAACTGTTATGGCAATCATTCTGGGTACAACCACAAAGTTGTATGGGTCAACCCCGAAAGTCTCAAGGGCGTCTATCTGCCTTTTTATTTTCATTATGGAAACTTCGGCCGCAACCGATCCTCCCGATTGAGCTGCAATCATCATACCAGTTGTAACAGGGCCAAGTTCCCTTACGAGCAGATGACTGAGAACTCCGCTCACCTGTGCAGTCACGCCATACTCCCTGACGATTGCCAGTGCCTGAAGAGCTATCATCATTCCAAAGGGAAAGGCTATGAAGAAAATGGGAAGAATGGCACCGTATCCAAGTTTGTAGATTGCCTTTACAGTTTCTTCAAAGTATATGTTTCTTACCTTCCAGAAACGGTTAAGGGTCCTGACAGTAAAGAAAAAAATCCTTCCCGTTTCTCTGAAAATATTGATGACCCAGTTCAGGCCAGCCCTCCTCCATCTATAACGATCGTTTCACCTGTTATCATCTCTGCCTGTGGTGATGAAAGAAAGAGAAC
>JALSQH010000244.1 GCA_026985515.1 bacterium | reverse complement strand
AGAAAAGAAAAAAGGAAAAAACAACAAAGCTTTTCCTTCCCACTTTCTCCTCCCCTGAAATGGTTTCTTTTTACTTCCCTAATTTGCTATTTCTTGCATTATAGCATCAGACTAAAGAAAAAGCAAGCCGGCGCTTTGACTGGTAGTGTATACTTTTATTCGCAAAAAAGTTGAGATAGGATTTTTTAATGAATAAAACTCACAAGAAAGGAGGAAGGATGATGAAGGGAGTTTTAAATCTCAGAGGGACTCAAATTAATAAAAATTGGAGGCCAGATGTAACTCCGGCCCCCAACACCAACTCAACTTCCCTCTTCACATAGGAAATATTACGCAAGGCTTTTGAGTATCTTACCATTATGTATGGTACTCTTTTTGAAGACATTTATCAAGAGTTGACAAACTCCTAAACCCTCAAATAGAAATCTATTTAATCTAACACCTGCCTTTTTCACCTACAAATCGGTATTTCACATGCCGTCACCCTCTGGGTGATGGCAGAATATAATATTTTTAGTTACCCAAATCTTTTAATGGAGATTTTGGGTAAAAAAATTTTTCAATTTGATGAGAGAATAGACTTTTATTTTTCGTTGCATCAATATGCGTGTTTCACCTTCTGAAATTTTTCATTGCCAGAAGTTTCAGAATTATTTCTTCCAAATAATTATCTGCTTTGACCCAAATGCTAAATTTTAACTATACTTAAAACTTTTCTTGTAAATTCCAAATCTTTTCACTATACTTAAAATATGAACAGAAAGGTAATAAGAAGAGAAAAGTATATTCAGCAAATTAAACCATTTATTGGAAAGGATATAATAAAGGTTATCACCGGGCAGAGAAGAGTTGGGAAGAGCTATTTTCTGTTGATGGTTTCAGAGGAAATTAGAAAAAAATATCCAGATGCGAACTTCATATTTATCAATAAAGAATTGCATGAGTTTGAGAATATTAGAACTTACACCGACCTGCTTCAGTTTGTTAAGTCTAAATCAAAAAAAGATACCACCAATTTCCTGTTTATTGACGAAGTACAGGAAATTGAAAACTTTGAAAAGGCCTTAAGGGAACTGATATTGAGAGAAAATTTTGATGTGTATGTTACAGGTTCAAACTCAAGAATCCTCTCAGGTGACCTTGCCACACTTCTTTCAGGTAGATATATAGAGATAAAAATCTTTTCTCTGACCTATCCCGAATTTTTGAAATTTCATAACATTGATCCGGGAAGAGAGAGTTTAAACTTATATCTCAAGTATGGTGGAATGCCGTATCTTAAAAACCTGGAGCTGAGTGATGAGGTTGTTTTTGATTACCTGAAAAGCATTTACAATAGCATAATTCTCAGGGATGTAGTGGAGAGGAGAAATATAAGAAATGTTCACTTCCTCAATACCCTTGTAAATTATGTTGGAGACAACATTGGCAATCCCCTTTCGGCAAAGAAAATTTCAGATTTTCTTAATTCCCAGAGAATAAAAATGTCAGTGGTAAGCATTATGAACTATCTTAAATTCCTTGAAGATGCTTACTTTATCCACAGAGTCAAGAGACTGGATCTCCATGGTAAGAAAATCTTTGAGATAAATGACAAATTTTATTTTGAAGATGTTGGTATAAGAAATGCCCTTCTGGGTTTTGGAATTGAAAATATTGGAGGAATCATTGAAAATATAGTCTTTAAACATCTCCTTTCTGAAGGGTACAGGGTATTTGTTGGAAAGATTGGAGACAGGGAAATTGACTTTGTTGCTGAGAAGGGTGGTGAAAGAGTTTATATTCAGGTGTGCTACATGCTTTCCGACGAAAGAGTCTGGAAAAGAGAGTTTGGCAATTTGCTTCAGATAAAAGATAATTACAGAAAAGTAGTGGTCTCCCTTGACCCGATCCAGTTTGATTCTTACAAAGGCATCCAGCACAGGAGACTGGAAGAGTTTCTCATGGAGTTTTGATTAAAAACTGCTCTTTTTAGTCCCTTACAGGTTCCCCCTCACCACCAGATTATGTACCCTCTGAAACTTTCCCTGAAAAGATCCCAGCGGGGAATTATTCTCACTGATGAAGAATGAATGCCTGGCCGGGGGAAACTGAATCTGCCGGAAAACTTTGCCACCCCATCACTGTACCTCTCCACAAAACTCAGCGGCACAATCTCCCTCTCCTTGCACTCTTCGTCACAGCAGCAGAAAAACTCCACATTTATCATTTCAAGATCAGCGTTTCCTGTGTAAACATATGCCTCCACCTCCGCCTCCTCTCCTGCAACTGGTTCCCCACCGGGGAACTTAATAAAGAAATCCCTGACATAGAGATCCTTCCAGAAAGTATCAATTTTCCTTTTGTACTCGATTAAACTTTCAAGATTTTCCCGTTTTTCTGTGAGGAAAGTGTATCTCTCCATTCCGGGCAGGTAAAATTTATAAAGGTACTCCCTCAGGACTCTGTGCATGTTGAATTTTTTTCCGATACAAAAAATGGAGTTCTTCATTCTCACAACCCATTCTTCCGGCATTCCATTTTCATCACGCATGTAGAAAAGCTCCGTTATTTCATTTTCCAGAAGATCATAAATCTGGGAAGACTCAACTATTCTCCTCATCTCGGGATCCTCATACTCTTCCCCTGCAGTTATTGCCCACCCATTCTCACCATCGTAACACTCAGGCCACCATCCATCCAGGACACTGAGATTTATAACTCCATTTATCCCCGCCTTCATTCCAGAAGTACCACTCGCTTCCAGAGGTTTAAGAGGGTTATTGAGCCATAGATCCACCCCCTGCACGAGGTGTTTTGCAACATCCATATCGTAATCTTCAATGAATACCACTCTATCTTCAAGGTCATACTCACGGGCGAAGTCAAGGATCTTTTTAATGATCTCCTTACCCATCTGATCAGCCGGGTGAGCCTTTCCTGCAAAGATGATCTGAACAGGTTTATCAGGGTCTCTGAGTATGGAAGCAAAGCGATCAGGATCTGTGAGTATGAGATCAGCCCGTTTGTATGGAGCAAATCTTCTGGCAAAGCCTATGGTGAGATATTCTGGATTGAGTATCTTCTTTGCCCTTCTTATTCTTCCTGCCGATGCGCCTTTATTCTTCAACTGCCTTACCACTCTCTCCCTCACGAAGGAGATCAACTGCTCCTTCCTCCTCCTGTGGGCAGACCATAATTCTTCATCAGGTATGGTGTGAACCTTCTCCCACACAGATGCATCCTCAGCCCGATGAATGTAATCGGGTCCCAGATATCTGTCAAAGAGGTAAACCATTTCCATACTCAACCATGTTGCGAGGTGAATCCCATTGGTGACATGGTCAATGGGTATTTCACTCTGATGGTAATTGGGGAAAAGGGATCTCCACATTTTTCTTGAAACATCTCTGTGAATTTTTGATACTCCATTCACAAATGCTGATTGATTTATGGCAAAGGCTGGGAGCCAGAAAACCTTTGAATTATCAAGGGAACCACGCTTTACAAAGTCTTCAAATTTTATTCCCAGTTCTTCCACTTTGTTCTTCAGATACTTCTCCACTTTATTAACTGGAAAGTTTTCATTTCCCTCAATTACGGGGGTGTGGGTTGTAAAAACTGTTGTGTGCTTTACCAGGAGCTCCGCCTCCTGAAATGTGTAGCCCTCCTCCATGAGTTTTCGCAGTCTCTCAATTATCAGAAAGGCTGAGTGGCCTTCATTTATGTGGCAAATTGCCGGTCTTATGCCCAGTTTCTCCATCAGTTTCACTCCACCTATTCCCAGCAGGATCTCCTGCTGAATCCTTATATCCCTGTCGGGGTCATAGAGCATGTCTGTCACCCTTCTCACCTCAGGAGGATTTTCTGGAATATTTGCATCAAGCAGGTAGAGGGGAACATTTCCAACCATTATTTTCCATACTCTGGCAAAAATTTTTCCCCCATCATAATCAACTTCAATTTTCACTTCGTTGCCTTCTTCATCTGTTAGAATTTCTATGGGTTTTGAGAACCAGTCATTCTCAATATATTTCTCCTCCTGATAGCCATTGATGTTTATGCTCTGGGTGAAATAACCATACCTGTAGAGCAGACCCACACCAATGAGGGGGATATCAATGTCAGACGCAGCCTTGAGAAAATCCCCTGCGAGGACACCAAGACCACCTGAATAGACCGGCAGTGATTCATGGAGACCAAATTCCATTGAAAAGTAAACAATAACTTTATCCCTTTCAAAGGGAACCTCAACTCCTTCAGGGGTAAAATAGCTTCCCTCAAATTTCATATATTCTTGAAATCTGTTCCATACCTTATCAAGTTCATTGAGAAAACCCTTATCTGTAGAAAGCTGATCAAGCCTCTCGGGCGGAAGTTTTTCAAGGAAGAGTTTGAGGTTGTGTCGCGTTTGATGATAGAGATATGTGTCTATTCTTGAAAATAATCTTTCTGCCTCTTTGTCCCAGTAACTCCACATATTTTCGGCAAGCTCATACAGCTTTGATAGATTACCCCTTATGTGGGGTTTCACGTAAAATTTTTTAAATTTCACTTTCCTCCCTCCTCAATTTTTCTTCAATATCTGCAAGAATGTTCATAAAGTAGAGATACGCTTCCTCGGGTGCTCCATATGGGGAAAAGTATTTGTGGACATCCCCATCCTGAAAATATTTGGTTGACATGTAGTAAACATGATCAGATGTTGTGAGTTTCCTTAAAATTTCCACAAGATCCCCCCGGCCCTTCTCCTTTGCCCTTTCAAGTATTCTGTAAAGTGTAACAGTTGCGTTTTGCTGCATGGAGTTTTCAAGCCAGGCAGAAAGATCCCTCTCCATATCTGCCCAGGAGACAGGCTGGGGGAATGACAATTTCTCAGGTTCATAGTTAACAATGTCAATCACCTCCGAAGGCCATGCAAAGGAGATAAATTCCCTCTCAAGAAGTTTCTCGGGCAGGTGCTTCAGAAATTCAAAAATACCCGTCTCCTCCCATTGATGTTCCCCGAAGGTCTCGTAATCCATAAAGAGATTGAGAAAGAGATTTCTATTTTCCTTTTCCACCAGGGGTAACTTCTCTATCCAATCTGCAAATTTTTCCGCCGTCAATGGATATCCCTTCCAATTTCTGTTGGAAAAGCGAAAGGCAATATCATCTGATAAACGGTAATGTTTGAGAAGGAGGTAGAGTTTTCCATTGTAGTTTCTGTAGGCGTAAAGGGGGCTCTTCCATCCCAGAATTTTCTCTGTTCCCTCAGCAAGTATTACTTTAAAACCCTCATCAGCCACAAGATCACTCAGTTGATCCTGGTAGATGAGTTCCGTATTTCTGAAAACCACAGGGGTATAGCCGAATTCATCCCTGATTACTTCTCTGTGTTTTCTGATCTGATATATGAATTCCTCAGTATCAAAAAGATATGAGAGGGAGTGGTGATAGGTTTCTCCCAGAAACTCCACTCCGCCACTTTTTGCCAGCTCTCTGAAGGATTCAAGCACTTCTGGATAATGGTTTCTGAACTGTTCAATGGCAACGCCGGTGATGGAGAAAGACACTTTGAATCTTCCTTCATATTTCTCTATCAGGTCAAGAAGAATTTTGTTTGTCCTGAGATAAGCCTTTTTCCCCACCCGCTCCATCACGCTTCTGTTGAGGGGCTCATCAAAGTAATCCCTTCCACTCATGATGTCCAAAACTCTGAATCTGTTGATTCTGAATGGCTGATGAACCTGAAAGTAAAAAACAACGTGCAGCATTTAAATTACTCCTCTGTAGATCTGGAGAATCTTCTCAGCAGCCTTCTCCCACTGAATCCTTTTTGCCTCCTCAGCCACTTTTTCAGACATCTCTCTCATAAGGGCAGGAGAATCAATTAAATTTAGAATGATTTCCACCATTTTTTTAACATCCCAGAAATCCACCTTGTATGCATTTTCAACTACTTCAGCCACTCCAGATTCCCTTGAAATGATGGGTATAACACCGTAAGCCATTGCTTCAAGTGGGGCGATTCCGAAGGGCTCAGAGATGGAGGGCATTATGAGAATATCTGAAATTTCAAGGACCCTTTCAACCTCTTTCCTGTTGAGAAAGCCTGTGAAAAGGATGCCTGTTCTGGTTCTTTTATCAGCAGAAAGGTGGATTATCTTTCTCAACATATCTCCAGTTCCTGCAACGATGAAGTGAACCTTTTCCCTCTTTTTCAAAACCCTGTCTGCCACCTCAATGAAGTAGTCAGGCCCCTTCTGAAGGGTTACTCTACCCATAAAAAGGACAACGGGATCAATGAAAATCCTTCTATCTGCCGATCTTTTACCCACCACATTCATTGAATGGGCGTTGTGCACAACAAAAACTTTATCTGGATTGACTCTGTATCTATCAATAACCATTCTTCTGGTGTAATTGGAAACCGCTATAACCGCATCTGCATTCTGCAACCCCTCGTACTCAATGGAGTGAATCCAGGGATTGCCGGGGCCTCCTGCTCTGTCAAATTCTGTGGCATGTATATGGGCAACGAGTGGCTTCCCCGTCAGTTCTCTGAGAAGTACACCTGCAGGATATGTGAGCCAGTCATGTGCGTGAATGAGATCAAATGTGAGATGTTCAGCCACTGAGAACATTCTTCCAGTGAAAGAGGCAACCTTTGCAAAAAGATCATCTCCCTGCTCAATGGAGATCCTCGCAATCTTTGATGGAAGGGATTCATCTCCCTCCAGTCTGGTAAGATTATCTGAAACAGCATCTGGAGAAGCGTAGGTCCCGGGCAGGGAGAGAAGACCCAGT
>JALSQH010000243.1 GCA_026985515.1 bacterium | reverse complement strand
AGGTCTCCACCCGCCCCGCAGGTGTGTTCATTTCCCATCCCCCTTTCCGACCTTCTGTCCCTCCGTTAAGTGTGACTCCGTGGTAGTGAGTTCATTTGAGTAAACCACTTTCACAGCCGACTCGATGGGAGGCTCCGCAAAAAGGATGTCTTCCTCTGTGGGCATTCCACGATTGCTCCGCCTTTATCCCATCGTGTCTGTCTCCGTCACAAAACCACTCCGGGACAGAAGGTCTCCACCCGCCCCGCAGGTTTGTTCATTTCTCCCTTTCCTTGCATTTCTCCTGAATCGGTAATAAAATGAAAGTGATAAGGCAAGTGGGAGGTTTGTGATGAAGAAGTTGGTAAATTCATTTTATTTTCTCTTAATTACAGGAATTGCTGCTTTTACTATTCATTCATTTAAGGGAAAGGCAGTGAATAGAACGCCCTTAAAGATAAGTGATAAGTTTAAGGATGTAGTTGAAGAGGTTATAAGCGTTAAAGAGCTGAGGGCGGATTACTTAGATGTAAGGAGTATGATGGGGAGGACGAAATTAACAGATGAGGAGAAAAGAGCTCTTGATGAAAGTTACGATAAATGGACGAAATTTATTTTCGGAGATGCTGATGATTATAAGAAAACACTTGAAGCATTTGAAGGAGCAAAGAAAGAAATAATAGAGGAGCTTAAAGAAGAGCTGGGAAGGGAGCCTACAAAACAGGAGATAGGTAAAAGAGCTATGGAGAAGGTGCTTAAGCTGTATGATGAAACAAAGACATATCATAAGCAGTACATTAAAGGAGAGATTTCATTTGAAGAATCTATAGATAAGATTGCAGAAAAAGAAGTAGAAGCTGCTAGATATGGGCCCTTTCTAAACATAACAGAAGAAGATGCCAAGCGGTTGGCTGAGCAGTATGAAAAAATGGGAGAAATAAATGTTAATGTTGGGTATAATTACTTTAACAGAGCGTTAAATGGTTACTGTGCGGGTTATAAGGATAGCTGCTTGGATAAAGGAGCCGATTATGCTGCTTATGGGTATATGCTAATGGAATTGAGTGGCTACTTTAAGAATTGGAAACTGACGGTAGGGATGTATGTGCATTCTAAGAAGGCGGAAGAGCTGGATAAAGAAGAAAAAGGATGGCACGAGACGGCGGAGAAGATTGGGAATTATGTTAAGAAAAGGAAAAGAATAAACAAGGAGATTGATAAAATACTAGATGATTGGTAGCTGGCTGAACAGAAAGGCAATACTTTAAAAACAGGCTTACTAAAATAATTAACATGGGCTCAACAGTCGAAGCCGGCAAAAAGAAAGGTATTAACAAAGAGCTTTTAGACAGACAAATACATCAGGAAAATAGGCTAGCAGATAAAGAGAAACTGCTATTGGCTGAAATTGCAGGTATAAGCAAAAAAATCTCTCAGGCTAAAACGCCCGAGGAGAAGGCAGCTCTTATTAAGCAGAGAAATGAGAAGATAAAGGAGCTCATAAACGTCTTGGATAGATGGCAAAATGTGTATGAAAAGCTAATGAAGATGCCCGGGTTGAGTGAGGAGACTAAAAAGGAGATAGAGGAAGCTTATACTTCCCTCACTATGGCTAAGAGCTATTTGAAAAGCTACTATATGAACCTGAAAGCAGGAAATAATAAGGAGGTGGAGGAAGCTAAAGGCAACTTCATAGCTTCAATAAAGGAGTTTAATTATTTAGATACACTCCTCTTCGATCATCTACAGAGCGTGTCCAATGCGCTGGAGAAAGGGGTGCATGAGAAGAAGAAGCAGGAGATTACGGCGGGGCAGACACAGACGGCTACAAAAAGAGAAGACCAAAAGGGCTGGACAGGGGGAACAAAAAAAGAGGCCAAAAACGTACAACAAAAGGAAAAACACACTAAAGAAGGTTATGAGGAACTCAAAAAGCTGTTTAAAGAAATTGCGAAATTGCTTGGAATAAACTTGGAGAAGAGCGGGGAGATATTAAGGCAGATTGATAATTTAGTTTATAAAGGGATAAAGGAGAAGAAGATAGATGCTAAAAGATTCTTAACAGATAAGAAATACAGGACGAATTTATCACCGAAATCATCAAATAGAAATCTGGTTAATCCATCTCTGCCTTTTTATCACTATAAATCAGCACCTCACAGCCGTCACCCTTTAGGTGACGGCGGAATATAAGGTATAAGTTTTGAATAATAAATCTTTAGTCACCCAAAATCTCCTAATTGTGATTTTGGGTTTCTCTTTCCCTTTGACTGCTAACACCATCTCTGTAAAATAGATAACATGAGTGAGAAGGATTCTTATCAGTTAATTGTGGTAGGTGGGGGGGTAAATGGTGCGGGCATAGCGAGGGACGCGGCTCTCAGGGGAATTAAAACTCTCCTCATTGAGAAGGACGATTTTGCTGTTGGTGCCACTGGTGGAAGCAGTGGCATGATTCATGGTGGTCTGCGATACCTCATATCAGATGTTCATACCACCAGAAAATCGTGTGTTGACAGTGGTTACATTCAGAAAATTGCCCCTCATCTCCTCTTCCGCATCCCGTTTCTCTACCCCTTCAAAGAGGGTGACTCAAAAATATTTGCCGAGTTACTTGAAACCTATTTTGAAGCGTATGATTTTTTTGCCCCTCTGAAAAATGGAAAGCCCCACGCAAGGCTTTCTGCAAAAGAGGTCAGGGAGATTGAACCTGAGGTTTCTGAAGATATTGCAGGTGCTGTTACAATGGATGAGTTCGGAATTGATCCATACAGGCTGACTGTCCTCAACGCTGTCTCTGCAAAGGAAGCGGGTGCAGATGTGCTCAATCATACCGAGGTGGTAAAGTTTATTGTGGAAAATGGCAGGGTGAGGGGAGTGGTTACCAGAAACAGCATAAGTGGGGAGGAGAAAACATATCAGGGTGAGGTGGTTTTTATTGCTACCGGTCCATGGTTGATGAAAGTTGCTGATATAGCGGGAGTGAGAATCAAAATCAGGCCCAGTAAAGGGGTTCACATTGTACTTGACAGGAGATTCTCCAATAATGGCATCATTGTAAAGGCGCTTGACGGCAGGTCAATATTCATCATGCCCCATGAAAACAACTCCATAATTGGTACCACCGATGATGATTACTTCGGAGATCTGGATAACATTCCCATTCTCCACGATGAGATTGAGTATCTCCTTTCAAGTATTGAAACCGTCGTTCCCAGAGTCAGGGAGGCAAGGATAATCAGGGCTTATGCTGGAATCAGACCCACCCTTTACCAGTATGGTGTCAATGAGGATGACCTTTCCAGAGATCACAGAGTCTACAACCATGGTGAGCTGGATGGTGTTAAGGGCCTTTACAGTATAGCAGGTGGGAAATTAGCCGCATACAGGCTCATGAGCCAGGAGGCTGTGGACATTATTTCAAAGGAATTGAAGGTAAGAAAAAAGTGCAGAACCCATAAAATCCCCCTTCCAGGTGGTGAGAAAAAGATGGACCCGATGGCACTGGCAGGTGAATATGGTATATCCCCCATGACTGCTGCAAAACTTATTTTCAGATATGGAAGCAGAAGTGTGGATATTCTTGAAATGGCAAAGGAGACAAAGGATGGATTCATGATGGTTGATCCTGATGAACAGGTGATGAAGGCTGAGATCTTTTATGTGATAAAGAATGAGATGGCTGTTACTCTTTCAGATGTGAGCAGAAGAACGAGGCTTGGCATGGGACCAGGTGGAGGAAGAAATGCCATGATTGCCGCTGAAATAATGAGAGAGTACCACAATGGAGATGCTTCATACCGATCCTGGCTCCTCAGGGAATATATGCAACACATGTTCAAATTGAGAAAACCTGTCCTTGCTGGTATTCAACTGGCCTATGAGGAACTTCTCCACGGTCAGTTGCTCGGTAACAGTGGACTGAGGGAGTTCTGATGGAGAGGGTGGTTGTAATTGGCTGTGGAAGTGCAGGGAGATTTGCCTCCAGACTCCTGATAGAGAAAGGTTACGAGGTTATCGCCATAGATAACAGAAGGGGATCCACCTGGCAGTTCTCCGGTGTGGTAAATGGGGGCTGGCTGCCCGGTGTTCCTCATGGGGAACAGATAGGTATGGAAATCTCAGAGTTGTTTGAAAGAGTTGCCACCTATTTTCCCCAGCACATTTTCCACGGATTTTCCGGCAAAGATATTGAAGGTTATCTGAGAAAAGTTTTTACCACTGCGAGAGGCGATAATCTGTTTTTTCCCATTTCAAGCAAAACCCTTCCATTTCTGACTGTGGAGGGTACGATCAGAACTGGTATTACTTCCTGGAAAACTATTCTTCCACTTCCCTCTTCCGGCGAAGTGGTGGTTGTGGTTCCCCGATGTATTTCTGACCTTCCTGCTGAAAGAGTAAAGTTTTTTGTGGAAAAAAGCCTGAAGAATTCATCACTTGATCTGAAAGTAACTCTCAGAGAGGTGGGTCTCTTCTGCGAGAGGGGTTATTACTCAATTCTTGAATTAAACAGGATACTTGACAGAAATCCCCCTGTTTTTGAGAAATTAGTTGATCTTCTCAGAGAATACAGAGGGGGCAATATCTTTATTCCTCCCATTCTGGGGGTGATCAGGTGGAAGGAACATTACGAGATGCTCACCGATGAAATTTCTGCCAATGTATCTGAAATGGTGGCTGTGGAAGAGTCTCCCTTTGGCCTGAGGTGGGAAAATGAGTGTGAGAGGATTTTTGACGATATCGTTAAAGTTAAAGCCACTGTAGTTGGTTTCAAAGCTTCGGGAAACAGAATTGAGAGCGTGACAACTGAAAGTCAGAATACCATTGAAGGTGATAAATTTATTCTTGCCACTGGAAAATTTCTGGGTGGAGGAATATACAGGGATTTTAAGAGGGCTGAGGAAACAATTTTTCACTTCCCCCTATTCATTGGAGATGAAATTTTGAAACCTGAGGAGGATATTCAGAGCTACTTTTCTGAAGATTTTTCAGGGATTCATCCCATCTGGTTCGCGGGGGTGAGGAGGGATTCGGCTGGCAGACCTGTTAATAGATGGGGTGAAGCCACCTTTGAAAACCTCTATGCTGTGGGTAATGTTGTATCTGGTGTTGATTACACCAATTCAGGTACAGGTATCTCATCCGCCATTTTTTCACTGAGAGGGGTGAGGTTTCTAAATGAATAGAAGATTTCTCTCTATTTTATTTCTGGGGCTTTTTTTTATCAGGCACTGGATAGTAAAGTTGTGGAAATTGATAAGGAGACCCAATCAACTCCTCCTTTTCAAGAAAAATTTTATTGACGATAACCTGATAGAGTTTAAAAGGGAAGATTACGATACTCTCAGGGCTCTGAGTGGTTGTGTCTATTGTGGAAGATGCAGATATTACAATCCATTTATTGAATCCACTCTGAGAAAATATTCCCTTTCTCCCTCAGATATACCATCACTGCTTACAAGATCACAACCAGATTTCATAGTAATTGCCAATCTTGCTGAGGAGTTGAAAAAATTTGACCTTGATTCTATTTACTGTCCCTACGGCGTTCCCTTTAAGAAGGGAGTAGAACTCATCATATCTCTCAATGAGAGGTTGAAAGAGGAAAAGAGGTTGTATGGCAGAGGAAATTAAAGTTCTTAAAAATTTTTGCGAGGAGAGGGGAATTGAGTTTGACGATAGTAAAACCTCACTGATAGCCTACTCAAGAGACCTCTATCCATTTGCACAACTCTCCTTTCTCTATGGAAATTTTCCCTATCATAAACCCTCCCTTGTGGTGAGACCTGCAAGGGAGAAAGAAGTGGTTGATCTGGTAAAATTTGCCTCAGAGCATTCCATCAATATCATTCCCTATGGTGCAGGGTCAGGAGTTTGTGGAGCCACCCTCCCTCTCCGTAATGAGGTTATCATTGATCTCAAAAGAATGAACAGGATTCTTGATATTGATACTGAAAACAGGGTGGTTGTTATGGAACCAGGTATTATTGGGGAGAGGCTGGAGAGGGAATTGAATTTTCATGGTTTTACCCTTGGGCATTTTCCATCTTCCATCTACTGTTCAAGTCCTGGTGGATGGGTTGCTGCAAGGTCTGCAGGGCAGTTCTCAACCTTTTATGGAAAAATTGAAGACATTTTACTTGGCTTCAGAGGAGTTCTCCCCGGAGGAAAGGTTGTGGATACTGGAATTCTCCCTGGAGGTGTACTCTATCCCAATTTCCTTGAGATCGCTGCTGGATCTGAGGGTACCATGATAATTTTTACCCGGTTGTATTTCAGAATTTATCCTCTCCCTGAAAAGAGAGCTTTTCTGGGGTTCAGATTTAAAAGTGTTGAAGCGGGTCTCAATGCCATGAGAAAAATCGTTCAGGCTGGCATCAGACCTCCTGTTATGCGCCTATATGACGAGCTTGATACGATTATGGTTGGTTCCGGGGAGAAGGATGAGACAGCAAAGAGGGAGAACTTTATCAAGGAAAAGTTTCGTGAAATAAGCGGGAAGTATCCTGAAATCATAAAAAGGGCGGAGAGGTACTTTTTGAAGCATGGCAACTGGCTTGCAAAGATGATAAATTTGCTCCCTGGAGAGAATCTGCTTATAATCATGTTTGAGGGGGAAGAGGATATTGTTGATGCAGAGAGGGAAGCAGTGAGGAGGATCTGCAAAAGTTCTGGTGGAAAGGATATGGGGGAGGCTCCCGGGAGATCATGGTATGAGACGAGGTATCATGTTTCTTACAAACAGTCACCTGTTTACTTTACCGGTGGCTTTGTTGACACGATGGAAGTGGCAACTGTA
>JALSQH010000242.1 GCA_026985515.1 bacterium | reverse complement strand
GCCCACCTTTTCTGGAGAAGGAGGTCCGGTAGAAAGAGTAGAATCCATTTATTGCAAGATTACCGGATGAGAGTTTGCCGTTGATGAAGGCATCTGCAATACCAAAAGGTTTCCTCAAAATTTTCCCTCTGGCTCCAAAAAAGAGAAAAACGATGGTTGTAAAAATCAGGATTATTTTTGTCCATCTTTTTTGAGGAATTGTAACGGTAACGGAAGAGACTTTCCAGAATATGTATCCAGTTAGAATAATAAAGGCAATTGCAACAATTGTATATGGAAGGTAAACTGTTACAGCTGAACCAGCAAGAAAGCCGGTATCATGTACAAGAGTGAGAATTTCCTTTGTCATGTGTCTTCCAACATAGCCATAATAGATGACATCTCCGGCAGAAAGAATGAGCATAACTGCAAGAACAGAAAACCATAACATTGATAAAATTCTTCTGTAGGTCCTTTTAGTTGCGAATTTGAATGGCAAAATAAGGAGCAGAAAAAACACTCCAGTGAAGGTGTTCAGAGTGATAATATCAACCTGTAACCCTTTTAAGAATGAAAGGATTGTTTCCATTGTTGTAAGATCACTGAAGTCATACCTGAGATAGAGAAAAATTCTAACAAGGAAGAATCCGGAGAGGGATATCAGATAGAGAAGGATTGTGTTGAGAACAGCACTCATCTATGGATATATCCTGTTCGTGGTAAACAGGTAGCTCAGACTCTTATCCAGATTTATAAGCAGTGGAAAATCAAATTCGCCATATTTGTTGTAGATAGATCTCTGATCAAATTGAACATATCCATGATCTGTAACGAGGGTGTAAAGATATCCATTGAGATTCAGAGCAAACCTTTCTGCTGGTTTATCAAAGAGAGAATTTGAGATTGTTGCAAAGGGAGTTTTAAATTTAAGAAGATCAAGTATTGTTGGAAAGATATCCACCTGTGACGCTGTGAAGGTTATTTTCTGCGGCTTGAGAAGATAAGGGGCATAGATGATCAATGGTATCCTCATAAATTCCAGAGGCCTATCTTTTATATTAAACCCCATTTTTCTCAAAGGCTTATCTGAGAGTGGTATTGCATGATCAGCGACAAAGAAAAAGATTGTTCTTTTAAACCAGGGGTATTTCTTTGCTTCTCTTATAAAATGGCCGATAGCCCAGTCAGCATAGTAGAGTGTATTAAGGTATCCCAGTACACTGTTATCATTGTGAGGATATTTTTCCCATTTTTTTCCTGGGCTCTTGAAAGGACTGTGAGTCGCTGATGTAAATCCAAAGGCAAGGAATGGCTCTCCAGTCTCGTTAATTTTTTTTATCATCAGATCATACATGTATCTGTCCCATATTCCAAAGGTTGGATATCCCTGCTCATCTCCTGTCTTTTTCATATCCTCAGCACCATAAACCTGATCAAATCCAGCCATTTTTGCTGTTGAACCAATTTTAAAAGAATCCCTTTTGGAAGATTGCATGGCAATTGTCTTATAACCGTTAGCTTTTGCAATTCTTCCTATGTATGACATGTTGGATAATTCCAGGCCAAACCCGATATAGTCAAAGCCAAAGGGTCTTACAAGTCCGGTGAAAATGGCGAGAATACCATCAAGACTTCTGACTCCGTTGGCGTAGAAGTTTGTAAAGGATATCCCTTCTGATGCCAGCTTATCAAAATTTGGTGTGACATGAAATTTTGCACCCACTCCGTCATTAAAACTGTCAATGTACTTGGCGCAAAAACTTTCAAGAAGGATGATAATAACATTGTATTTCCTGTGAGATGAACCGGTAATAACACTGGTGAAGCTTGTGAACCTTCTTTCAAGAGGGTATTTTTCAGAAATGAATTCTGTCCTTTCGCTTTTCAGTTTTTCTCTCACATATTTAATTGCCTCATCAATATGTCTGTATGATCTTTTTTGTTCATTTTCCTTGAAGAAGGACGTTCTGTAAAAAGTGTAGAATCCATTCAGGGCAAGATTCCCTGTGGATGCCTTATTGTCAAAAAAGGCATCAACTATCTGGAATGGTCTGCCTGTAATTTTACCTCGTATTCCTATTATGATGAAGGCAAGAAGTAAAATGGTGTACAGGCTTCTTGTCGCGAATTTTTCAGGCAGTTTCACAGGCTTGAGAGCAATTTTAAGAAAGGGTATGTAATAAATGGCAAGAAGCAGGAAAGTTATGAGGGTGTATGGGAGATATCTCCCGAACATTTCATATTTTATTATGTAGTGAATATCATTCTGAAGGGCAACAACCTCTTTTGTTACATGTCGATTGACAAATCCAAAATAGAAAACGTCACCAAATGAGAAAATAATAATTACAACGAGCACCAGGTACCAGAGTGTAACGACTGTTCCCCTGAACCACTTTTTCTGGATTTTCTTCGATGGAATGGCCAGGAGGAAAATAAATAAACCCAGGAATGTATTGAGGGTAATGATGTCTATTCTCAGCCCCATCAGGAATGAAAGAATGATTTCCACTGTAGTAAGGTTTCTGAAATGATACAGCAATAAAAGAGTTACCCTTGCCAGAAATAGGGGAATCAAAGATAAAAGATAGAGGAGAAAAAGGGAAACATAAATATTCATTTTTGATGTTAGACAGGAAAGGAGGGGGATCAGTTTCCCCCTCCATGAAAGAACTTATTTTTTCCCCTCTGCTATCTCCTTCAACATTGCCATTGTGAGCGACTTGGGTCTCTCTATCGGGAAGTTTACGATTCTGTCGTAGACAATTTCTGCTGTAATACCCATGCTTCTTGATACGCCAAAAAAGACGGTGTAGAATTCAAATTCCCTGATTCCATAATGATAGAGCAGTGATCCAGAGTGAGCATCAACATTTGGCCATGGATTCTTGGCTTTTCCATGTTTTTTGAGAACCTCAGGCACAACTTCATATACCCTCATGACTGTCTGAACAACTGGATCATCGGCGAGATACTTCATTGCAAATTCTCTCTGAGCTGTGTACCTTGGATCTGTCTGCCTCAGGACAGCATGGCCGTAACCGGGAATTACTCTACCACTGTTAAGTGTCTCCCATGCATATTCCTCAATCTGTTCTTTTGTTGGAACACCTCCATACCTGTCCATTAAATCAAGGATCCATTTGAGACATTCCTGATTGGCGAGTCCATGAAGTGGCCCAGCAAGACCATCCATCGCTGCAGAAATTGCATAGAATGGATCGGAGAGGGCTGATGCCACGAGATGTCCCGTGTGGGCACTCACATTACCACTCTCATGGTCCATGTGTATCAGAAGATAGAGCCTCATGAGATCGTAGAAAACAGGATCATCATCCCCTAACATGTGGGCAAAGTTGGCCGCCCAGTCAAGCTCTGGATCAGGATCAATGTGGGTATCTCCTCTGTATTTCATTCTGTAAATGTAAGCAGCGATGCGTGGAAGTTTGGAAACAAGGGTAAGTGAATCTTCAAAGGCATATTCCCATAATTCATTTTTTGGTACCCCTGACTGATATGCTTTAAAGAACTGTGATTCTCTCTGTAGAGAAAGAATTGCCATTGAAAAGAGTGTCATTGGGTGGGTGTCTGTTGGCGCAGCCCTCAAAATATCAACTACATACTGTGGGATGTCCCATCTCTTTTTCATTTCCTCTTCAAGTTCCAGAACCTCATCTTCTGTGGGAATCTCACCGGTGAGGAGTAAAAACCAGAGTCCGGTTGGATATGGTTCATGCTCTTTTCCTGGTTTTGGGAGCTTTTCTCTTACTTCTGGGATTGTGTAACCCCTGAATCTGATCCCCTCCATTGGATCAAGATAGGATGTTTCACACAGGAGGGATTTCAGACCTCTCATTCCACCCAGAATCTTACCAATTGTTGATTCATCTACAACAACGTCTGCATAGTTCTTTCTGAGATTGTTAAACTCGTCTCTCCATGGCTGTAATTTTTCATTCAGTTTTTCCTTTAACTTCATATCTTCACTCCTTTTTGGTTTTCAAATTGTATATTGTATACAATATTCAAGTTTATTAAAACACATGAAGGATTGTTTGTCAAGGAAATAAT
The DNA here is from genome assembly GCA_026985515.1 of bacterium. Classification (GTDB taxonomy): domain Bacteria; phylum JALSQH01; class JALSQH01; order JALSQH01; family JALSQH01; genus JALSQH01. The sequence goes on along the minus strand of JALSQH010000242.1, from coordinate 2,742 downwards.
AGCCGCCTCAGTCTTATTGAAATTTGCTTCAAGGAGGGTATAATTATTTTGCATATTGGTTTAGACAGAGATGAGTAATTTAAGTTCGGAAGAGAAAAAAATTCTTGCTTTCCTTGAGGGTGACCTTCCTTTAACAGAAAGCCCATTCCGGGAGATAGCAGGTGAATTGCAGGTATCTGAAGAAAAGGTTGTTGGGATTGTGAAAAGACTTCTTGACAGGGGGATTCTCAGAAGGGTGGGAGCGGTAATAAGACACAGAAAAGCGGGATATTCAGCAAATGCAATGGTTGTATGGAGACTTGGAGGAGAAATGGTGGACAGTGTTGAGGAGATCATAAAAAAGTATCCCCAGGTTACCCATGCTTACTTCAGAAGAATTTACCCGGGAAAATGGGAGTACAACTTCTACACAATGATCCATGGAAAAAGCGATGAAGAGCTTGGTTTACTTATCCGGTCTCTTGCTGATGATTTAAGGTGTGACGATTTCCGGATACTGAGAACGGTAAAGGAGTTGAAGAAGACCAGTCCAGTGTATTTAAAAAGGGGGAAAGAGGATTATGAGAAAAATAGAAAAATCTGAAATGATTTATTCAAAAGCCAGAAATCTCTTTCCTGGAGGTGTGAATAGTCCTGTCAGAGCTTTTAAAAATGTTGATTCTGAGCCGGTGATAGCTGAAAAGGGAAAGGGTCCATATCTTTACGATGCTGATGGGAACAGGTATGTTGATTTTATCCTTTCATGGGGACCGCTTCTCCTGGGTCATGCGCATCCATATGTTGTGGAAGTAGTGCAGAAGGTGGTTTCGCAGGGTACAAGTTTTGGTTTGACTACTGAGTGGGAAATCAAGCTTGCTGAAAAAATAAAGGAGTTCATGCCACACATAGAGAAGTTAAGATTTGTAAATTCCGGAACAGAAGCCACGATGAGTGCCATCAGGCTTGCCAGAGCTTACACAGGAAAGGAATATGTGGTGAAATTTAATGGATGTTACCATGGTCATGTAGATTATCTTCTTGTGAGTGCAGGGTCAGGTGTGGCAACTCTTTCCCTTCCCGGAACACCTGGAATACCTGAAGAAGTTGTTTCAAAAACTCTTGTCCTTGAATACAACGACATTCAGGGGGTAAAAGAGCTTTTTGAAAAATATGGGAGTCAGATTGGAGCAGTGATTGTTGAACCGGTGGCGGGAAATATGGGGGTTGTCAGACCTGTTGATGGTTTCCTTGAAACCCTCAGGAGTGTTACTGATAAGTATGGTGCAGTTCTTATATTTGATGAGGTAATGACTGGTTTTCGCGTTTCACCGGGAGGGGCTGTGGAAAAAACAGGGATTGAACCTGATCTGGTAACACTGGGAAAGGTTATTGGGGGAGGTTTTCCCGTTGGTGCCTATGGTGGTAAGAAAGAAATAATGGAAATGGTTGCACCGGAGGGAGAAGTCTATCAGGCAGGAACATTATCCGGCAATCCTGTGGCGATGGCGGCGGGCTGGGCAACTCTTGATTACCTCCAGAAGAATCTGGATAAATGGCATAAAGTGGTGGAAAAGATGAGAGAATTTTATGAAAAGAGTAAAGATCGGATCAGGGGAGCAACATTTGTGCAGGAAGGAACAATGTTTACCATGTTTTTTACGGAGAGGGAACCTCGTAATTTTAAAGAAGTTTCACAGCAGGATAAGAAAAAATTCAGTGCGTTTTTCAATTACCAGATTGAGCATGGAGTTCTTATTCCGCCTTCAGGTTTTGAGGCTAACTTCTTATCTCTTGCCCATACTGATGTTCTGGATCTTTACTGGGAGAACAGTGTTAAATTTTTCAATTCTATGTAGTTGTAATTTCTTCCGAAAGTTGCTTCAGTTGCTGATCTTATTTCCTCTTTTGCTGTGAAGTAGATAACCTGCCATCCTTCTTCAACAAATTTTTTGAGTACCTGAAATTGTTTTATTAAACGATCTGTGTCATATTTTAAAAATGGATCATCAACAATAAAAAATCCCTTTTCTTCAGGGAAAATTCTGTTACCGAGTACGAGTCGTATCATGAAGTAGAGCTGATCAAAGGTTCCTCCTGAGAGCTGTTCAGGGGAGAGTAAAACAGCATCCCTGGTTTTAACTTTTATTCCCTCACGGGTATAGTTAACTTCCACATATCTTCCATCTGTGATTTCTGAGAATTTCTGCCGCAACTCACCATTACCTTCAAAAATCTCCTTTATTCTGTCCTCTTCTTCCTTCTTCAATCTTTCATGAATTTCAATTAATGTTTCTGCCATTCTTTTTTTCTTTTCAACGCCCTCAATGAAACTTTTCAGTTCGCTTCTGGCCTGTTCAAGGTCACTTTCAGAGTTAAGGGGAAGTGGTTTCCCAAGGATTAATTCAATGTCAGCTGAGATATGTGATAACTTTTCTGAAAGTTCGCTTCTCTTACGATTGATGGCATCAATTTTTGACTGAATCTCTGATAAGTCTTCTCTGATTCTGCTTATTTCTTCCTCAGAATAATCTGGTAGTTCCATTTCCAGCAGGTCTCTATTATTATTTAGAATTTTCTCTGCAAAATTTTCAATTTTTCCAGTAGCCCTAAGTGTATTCTGTCCCGAAAATGTGCTAACTCTTTCACGCAGTTCTTTTAAAATGTCATTTATCCGTCTTCTGGTAGACTCTTTCTCAGCGAGTTTCTGCGAAAATTCCTTAAAACTTCTTACCTGAAACTCTTCATACTTTTGCTCTAATTCTC
>JALSQH010000241.1 GCA_026985515.1 bacterium | reverse complement strand
GATGGAGTCATAACTCTTGAGGCGAGAGGAGAGGAGGGTTTTGGTTATGATCCGCTTTTTTATCTGCCAGAGTATGGCAGAACAATGGCCGAACTTTCCCCTGAGGAGAAGGATAGAATCAGCCACAGGGGAAGGGCAATCAGAAAACTACTTGAATATTTGAAGAGGAAGGGATTGTTGTGATCAGGGAATTATTCTGGGTAGAACTTCTCCAGCCTTCCCCTCAATAAAAATATCAACCATATCAGAGAAGATTGTTCTCTGGGGATTGACTTCAATAACTGTTGCACCATTCTGTTTGGCTCTGTAGGGAAGGGTATTTGCGGGATAGACTTCTCCAGAAGTTCCTATTACAAGCATCACTTCTGCAGCATCTACTGCAATATAGGCTAAAGAGAGCTCCTTCTGTGGAAGTGCTTCACCAAAGAAAACCACATCGGGTCGCATTATACCGCCACATTCTGGGCATCGCGGTAGAAGTTCTTTGCCTTCTTTGACAATCTTCAGCGGAGAACTCAGTATATCTCTGAGTTTTTTCATGTAGTTCTCGAGGTATTCTCTGTCAATTTTTTCCCTGTGGCCACATTTGATACATCTCAATCTGAAGAGATCACCATGTAGTTTCAGTACATTGGTATTGCCTGCGATTTCGTGAAGGTCATCAATGTTTTGAGTTATGATGGTAACATTCTTGCGATATTTCTGTTCCAGCCTTGCCAGAGCTATATGCCCGGGATTTGGTTGAGCCTTTGTGAAAACTTCCAGCAGATTGAGGGCAAATTCAATTATTCTTCTGGGATTTTTTGCGAATTGGAGGAGAAGGCCGGGTACGGTACCAAATTCCTCAGGAGAGTATTTTTTCCAGAGCCCATCTTCTCCTCTGAAAGTTGGAATTCCACTTTCTGCAGAAATACCTGACCCTGTCAATACGGCAATGTTGGTTTTTTTCAGCAAAGTTTCTCTGGCTAAATCAATCAATTTCTGATCAACCACAGGTTAATTATATTGATTAACGCCTGTTTCTTCAACAACTTCTCTGTAAAGCTCATACATTTTTTGTGTTACGACTTCTGGATGAAACTTTGACTTTATTTTCCTGCTTATTTCTTCAGGATCAAATAAGGTGTAATTATTTTTTATCTTTTTCATGGCTTCAGATATATTTTCTGGTTTTTTATCGACCACATACCCCATAGATGGTTCAACTAATTCTTCTGGTCCACCACATTTCGTTACCACCACAGGTTTTCCGCATGCCAGAGCTTCAGCCACCACCAGGCCGAAAGTTTCAAATCTGCTTGGATGAACCAGAGCATCTGCTTCTGATAGAAGTTCTGGAAGTTCTCTGTGGGGGATAATTCCGGTGATTTTAAAATATTTTCTGAGAGAATTGGGAACAAGATTATGAAATCTTTTTATGTTTTTATCGCCAGCAGATATCACAGTAAAATTATCTGTTTCTTTTGAAAGAATTTTCACACTTTCCACAAGGAGGTCGAAACCTTTATCCTTCGTGAAGCTACCCACAAAGAGAAAGGTAAAGGGCTTTTTCCTGCTCTTCTTATTTTTTATAGAGCACTCGAAAAATTTTTCATTAACAGGATTGGGTATAATTACAGATTTTATACCTGTCTTTTTTTCTACCTCTCCTGCAAGGAAGGAGCTGACTGTAATAACTCTTTTTGCCCTTTTAATTGGCTGTGTCACAACATCTGATATGGCTCCATTTCTATCAACGAAATTTCTGAGCGGAAATGGTCCCATGTGTTCACTTAATATGAAGGGAATTTTCAATTCTTCTGAAAGGATCATGGCAACATATCCAGCCGGATAGGATACATGGGCATGAATTATGTCTGCTTTCCCGAACAGTTTCTCTGCTTTTTTTACCATTTCTCTCACAGCCATTGTAATTCTCATTATGTTTCCGGAAAAGAACCTGTGGCTCCAGTATACAACGGGTCTGTGAATTTCGACCATTCTCTCATTTTCCTGAACAATTCTTCTTTTCCCGCATTTCAATAGTGATAAAAGTGAAAGAGGGTTTCTATAAGATATTTTCCTTATTAAACATCTTTCCTGTCCCCAGACTGCAACAGAATTGTATATGTCTGTGTAGCGTGACAGGAACTCTATTTCTTCTTTTATAAAAATTCCAAAATTTGAATTTACCCCTGAGGGATACCACGATGGTATGTGAAATATGTGCATTTTACTTTCCTGCAACAATCTTCAAGTAATTTTTACCAAGAATGAACTCCAGTTTAAGGCTTTTTCCTCCAGGAGGAGCGATTTCAATAAGTCCACCTTTAACAGAGTAATAGAGGACTCTATCAACCTTATGGGATCCCGATGACTGAATAAGGTCAATTTTTTCTATTTTGCCGTCAGGGGAAAATGAAACTTTTACGATGGCTTCCCTTTTAAATGTGTAAATATCAGTGAAAAACCATGTGTAATTTTCGATGTTTTCTTCAAGAACTCTCAATACTCTTCTTCCTTGAGTAATAACGAATCTGGCAATTTCAGATGAAACTGTGGATATGAGAGTAAAGGGACCAATTTTTTCCCTGATTATGTTGTCCTGTGTGGAAATTTGATTGACACGGGAGGGGGAAGGGAGCAGTGATTTTATCCTGGAGAGAGCCAGTTTTTTTTCGGGAGGGGCAATTCTTTCCACTTTGCTTTGGATCCGGGATGTCTTATTTTCTGGCGGTCCCTTTATCCTGGATACCATATTTTCTGGTGTAATCTGGTTTTTTTTTGAAAGATAAGTCCTGTGATGTTTACTTACAGCCTGTAACCTGACTGGAGGAACATCCACTATCTGATGATTTTTCTTTTCAACCAAAGTGACCTCTACAGGTGCTGGTGTGGGACTTTTTTCCCTTACCAGATTGAACTTCAGGTTCGCAAGATAGTGAAGGAGGAGAGTATAGATTAAGGTGGCAAATAGAAAAGAAATTATAAATCGCTCGCTGTAATTTCTATCCATTTCTTCCATATCCATTTTAACATTATTTGCTTTTTTTTCCAGATTTGCATAAAATTAGTATGAAAATGAAAAAGTTTTTAACAGCTATCCTGATCGTCAGTTTGCTGTCCACTTTCACACTCAGTGCCTATGATGTGGCAGTGGTCTCCTCTGGAAATCTTTCCACATTCAATCAGGTAATTGCTTCATTTATAGCTTCTGTTCATACTTCATACAAAGTTTTTAATTTGAAGGATGGGGAAGATAAGGTATATGTTCTTTTGAAGATGGATTCTCCCCGCGTTTTTTTTGTGGTGGGCGGGAAGGCTCTTCATTTTGTTTTAGATAAATTCCCCCATATTCCTGCCGTTTATTCTTTAATTCTTCATGAAGAGGAAATACCCCCTGATGCAGGGAATATTACAGGAATTCGTAACAGTGTACCATTTTCTACACAGGTTAAATACATTTCCAGTGCTCTTTCGTCGGTAAAGTCAATAGGTGTCCTGTACTCTCCGAAAACAAAGGACGATTTCAGGTCTCTTAAAAAGTATGCCGGGAGATATGGGATAAAAGTTGATGGTATTGAGGTCAATTCAACCTCAATGCTCACCTCATCCTTTTTCAGTTTGCTTTCAACTGATCAGGCATTCTGGTTACTGTTTGACCCTCTATTTTTAAATCCCGCTTTTATAAAAATGGTAATACTGAAATGCGTTGCACAGGGTAAGCCTTTGATAGCGTTTTCCCCTGTGATAGTGAAGGCGGGAGCACTAATTGCTGTGGCACCTGATTATGGTAGGGTGGGAAGACTTGCTGCTGTTATGGTAAGAAAGATCCTTGCCGGGGTAAGGGCTGATCACATACCAAGAGCTGATCCCCCTGTGGCAATTTATATTAATGGTATTATAGCTGAAAAAACAGGTATAAATTTTCCTTCTTCAGTTCTTAAAATTGCAATTGTTTTCAAATGACTTGACCTCCACCTGAATTTCATATATATTTTTGACAACCAGAAGGAGGATGAGTATGAATTATTTTAAAAGAGGATTGATTGTTGCACTTTTATTTTTTACCTCTTCTCTCTATGCAAAAGGTCTAAACATCATGGGGACAGATTCAAGAAGTACAGGACTGGCAGGAGCACTGGCAGGTGAAACCATTGGTGCCGAAGCCTCTTTCTACAATCCCGCAGGTTTTGGGTTTCTACAGAACCAGGATTTCTTTTTTGCATATTTATACTCAAAACCCTATCTTAAATTCACTCCAGATCCCAATGACGAACTTGAGGAGGAACTTTCAAAGAATCCACAGGAACTTTCTGATAACGAAAAAAAAATATATTATGAAACCCTTTACAGAAACGCGATGAGAGATAAATTGATCAGGAGTGTCAATGGCAACGGTGTGTACAGGGTAAATGGTTTCGATCTTGGAGTTGCTGTTCCCTTTGGTGCAGTTTTTTCAGAGATTAAGGGTCTTAAGGATGCTGGAGGTTTTGGTTTAACCCTCTATTCTGCACGCTTTGACAATTCAATTCACCTTCCCATTTACACATACGATAACCCCTACTATCTGAATTACTCTTATCGACCCCTTGCTCTTGATCTCAACATAGGAGCAGGGGTAAATCTGGGAAGTATTTACTCACCCTTAAAGGGTCTTTCAATTGGTGGTGGAGTAAATATATTTCTTAATGTTTTTGCCAATATTGCGGCATATCTGCCACATGTTCCTCTACCCGATGAAGTGAAGAATTTAACTGATCTTGAAAGCGTTGGAGTTACTTTTATGACAGATGGCTATGTTGACGAACCCTATGCTCTGACTCCCCTTGCCGGGATTCAGTATAAGGTGAATGATCAGCTGAAACTGGGCTTCACTTACAGGAGCAAATTTTATTTGAATGTAAATGCTGATGCGTTTATCAGGATAAGAAGGCTTTCAACCGAAAGAGAATATTTTGTACCTGCAAGCGTATCTTTAAAGGTTTTCTACGACCCTGATCAATTCTGTCTTGGAGGAAGTTATAAGGTTACAAACAATCTGGAAGTTCTGGTGGAGGGAGATTACAATCGCTGGTCTGAGTATATTTATCCATTCCTCACCGCCAGAGTTAAGCCCAGGGATATAAAAGATCTTATTGATGATTATCTGGCAGTTCTTGGAAATCCCTTTCCAATACAGTTGACAGATACGATTTTCAAACCTCTAACTATTGGACTCAGTGAAAAGGATACGGAGAAATTAAAGGATACCTTTACCCTCAGACTTGGAGTGGAATGGAAGGTGGGGGACAGATACATTTTTGATTTTGGTTATTATTATGATCAGAACCCGGTTGTAAGTCAATCCAAATCAACCAACCTTCTTGCTGCTGACACGCATGCATTTTCTTTTGCCTTTACCTATAAGATTCTTACCAATACTTTTTTGAGTTTTCACAGTCAGTACCAGTACCTTGCTGAAACGCATTATGAAAAGGATTCAACCTACTCAGAATTTTATAATAAAAACAATGTCCTTGATCCAATGAAAAAACTTAATAGAATGTACAATCCAGGTTATCCGGGTTACACCGTGGGTGGAGGATATCTGAACATCGGGCTTACTATCACTAAGAGGTGGGGAGCAGCTGAGTAAGTCAGAATTTTGAATACATCTTTTTTTCCAGTTCCTCAACCTCTTTTAATTTTCTTTTGATTGTTTCATTTGCAGGATCCAGACTGAGTGCCAGTTTGAAGTTCAGACGGGCGTTTTTAATGTTTTTGTTTTCAAGAGCCTTCATACCAAGCTGGAAATATTTTTTTGCAGGACCCTTAACTTCCATTTCTTCCTTTTTCTTTTCCTGATCAAACCTGTATCTGATATTGGAACTGTCCTCTTTAAGCTGCTCAATATACTTTTTCTTCAATTCCGGGTTTTTAAGAATGTTATATGCTTCTGAAATCTGTTTATAAATTGTATTGATCATCTGTTTAAGTTCTTCATCCTTTTCTGTGAAGTATCTGTCTGGATGAAAGGCTCTGGAAAGTTTGTAAAAGTTTTCCCTGATCTCTTCCGGGGAACTTTCTTCACTAACACGAAGGATTTGAAAATAATCCATTTTACCGATTTTAAGGTAGAGTTTCCTGATTTTTTCTCTCGTTTCAGGAGAAATCATGTCTACCTCACACCTTTATAAGATCAGCTCTCTCTTTTGCTTTTTCAACTTCTTCGCTGCTCATGCCACCAAGCACATTGAGTTTTGTCTTACTTTCTTTTCCCGTGTCAAGGTCTTTTGCTGAAACCTTTACAATTCCATTGGAATCTATTTCAAAGGCGACCTGGATTCTCGGTTTCCCTCTGGGAGCAGGCCTGATACCTGAAAGGATCAGGGTGCCAAGCAGCTCATTTTCCTCTGCGTTTTTGGATTCTCCCTGATAGACTTTTATTCTCACAGTCTCCTGATTGTCTTTAACAGTGGTGAAAATTTTGGTTGATTCTGTGGGTACCGGTGAATTCTTGGGTATCAGCACTTCCATTAATCCCCCCACTGTTTCAATACCGAGGGATCTTGAAGTGACATCTATCAACAGTGATTTTGAAGCAGCCTTTCTGTCGCCCATAAGAGAAGAGGCATGAATTGCAGCTCCAGTGGCAACCACCAATTCTGGATCTATGTTACTGAGAGGAGTCTTGAAAAAATAGTTTTCCACTGCTTCTTTGATGATGGGCATTTTTGTTGATCCACCCACAAGAATGACATTATCTATCTCTCCAACTGTGAGGTGGGCGTTCTGAAGAGCTTCATCACACACTTTGAATGTTCTCTGAACAAGATCATAGGTGAGATTTGCAAAAAGGTTTCTCGAAATTTTTGCTCTGAGGGTCAGGGGATTACCTGATTCATCCTTTA